>JACPXL010000039.1 GCA_016196555.1 Candidatus Omnitrophota bacterium
TTAGTGGCCAAGGCCCCGGAATATCCTGAAATTAATTTTCTCGGAATTGACCGGGTTGAAAAATGGATGAAGATCGGAAGAGAAAAATCCCTTAAAAGGAAAGTCGAAAATCTCAAATTCATCAAGCAGGATGCCCGGCTGATTCTGGAAGGTCTTCCGCCCGGGGCCGTTTCTGTCTTTCATATTTATTTTCCCGACCCTTGGCCCAAACGGCGGCATCGCCCGCGCCGGATTGTTAATGGGGTTTTGTTCAATCTTCTTTACCGGTGTCTTCTCGCTGGAGGCTTTGTCGAAATCGCGACCGATGATGCGGATTATTTTACGGCAATCAGAAAAGCAGTTCAAAGCGGCACCACTCCTTGGACCAAGATTCGTGAATCCATCAATGAACGGATCAATTCTCCGGCGCTTAAAACCAATTATGAGCTTAAATATGAAGCCGCCGGAAAAAATCTCTATTATCTGGAGCTGGAAAAATGAGAATCGCCCGAGCTTTAGCGCTTGCCGGCATTGATTCGCGGCGTAAATGCGAAATTCATGTGAGAAATGGCGCCGTGACGGTCAATGACGAAGTGGTGCAGGATTTAGGCCGTCAGGTTGATCCCGAACAGGATGTGATTTTATTTCGCGGTCGGCCCGTCGAAGCTGCTCCTGCCCATGTTTATTACATTCTCCACAAGCCGGTGGGATATATCACCACGGCTTTTGATCCGCATGCCAAAAAAACAGTTTATGATTTGCTTCCCAAAACATTAATCGCAGGATCGCGGCAGCCAAAGGCTTCGAGAACGCGCGTTTTTCCTGTAGGGCGGCTGGACAAGGATTCTTCCGGACTCATTCTTATGACCAATGATGGAGATCTCGCCAACCGAATGGCGCATCCTCGGTTTCAAATAGGAAAGTGGTATGAAGTCAGACTCGACCGCACGCTGGATCCGCGGGACGGTCATAAATTGCTCAGTGGAGTCAAAATTAAAGAAGGAACGGCCCGGGCCCAAAAATTTTATAAACTTTCCCGCCGCGTTTTGAGATTGCTGATTCATGAGGGAAAAAAGCGCGAGATTCGAAGAATGTTTGAGGCGCTCAGCTATGAAGTTGTCGAACTCAAGAGAATTGCCTTCGGCCCTCTTATCTTGGGGACACTTCCCTCGGGAACGGGCAGATTCCTCACCCGTTCCGAAGTCCTGCATTTAAAAGAACTTATCTTCAAAAAACCTGCCTCGTAATTTTTCCCTTCGCCTTGAATTATGCCCGGGAACGGGTATTCTTTAAAAGGGACATTTCTCCCATAAAGGCGAATATGAGAAGGAAAATTCTGGTTGGAGTTGGAATCTGTGCTTTTGCCTTGGTTTTTTTTGCCGGTTTGACAGATGCTAAACAGGTAGCGAAGAAACCCAAAAAGGCCCCGCTTTTTCCTGCCGAAGGAATTTGGCTGAACACAGAACCTTCCGGTAAAAAAATTTTCCAGCAAAAAATAACACTCGTTTTTTTCTGGGATTACACTTCCATCAATTGTCTGCGCGAAATCGAGTTCCTAAAAAGATGGCACCGGCACTATCATCCCTACGGGCTTGAAATGATTTTTGTTCACGCTCCCGAATATCAATTTGCCGCTCAAAAAGAAAATGTGAAAAATGCGCTGACGCGATTTGAGATTCCGTATCCGGTTTATCTCGATAATGATTTCAAGGTCTGGGATTCTTACGGTGTCATTTCCTGGCCCACTAAATTTTTGGTCAATGAAAAGGGAGTTATCATCCACACTCAAATGGGGGAAGGATATTACTCCATGACGGAACGTTACATCCGCAAGGCCTTGGTAAAACTAAATCCGGGCGCGGTCCTGCCTGAGCCTCTGGAAAAGGAAGATAAGGAAAATTATGATTCGGAATTTTGCGGTCAAATGAGCTCTGAAACTTATCTCGGATATCGTCAGCCGAGCTGGTGGAGCGGTGAGCTGGCCAACAGCGAAAGACGCTTTCCCGATCAAGTGCGTTATTACAAAGATCAAGGGGAGCGCGTTGCGCACGGATTTTTTGCCCACGGCCAGTGGGCCAATCGCGCAGATTATTTCGAACACGCCCGACATACCGACCAGCTCTCTGATTATTTAGGAATTGTTTATTCTGCCCATGAGGTTTACGCCGTTTTAAACCGGCTTCCGGACCTAAAAAATGAAAAGGATTCATCCGGTCAAAACGGCTATCGAGTTTACATTACCCGGGATGATGAGCCGCTTCCGCCGGCCCAGCGCGGGCCGGATGTTTTGCAGGATGATCAGGGGGCGACTTACGTTTTGGTGCAGGAATCCAAACTCTATTACTTGGTGATCGGAGAAGACCAGGATTTCCATGAGTTAAAACTTTGGCCCCAGCAAAAGGGAATGGCGGTTAATTCTTTTTCCTTTTCCAATCAATGCCTAAGCGATTTTGAGCATCGCTAATCCCTGACGGTTTTTCAACGCAAACTCATTTTTTCTGCAGCCGGATTTTTCTTATCTTTTTCTCATGGGGGCAGTAAATCCAGCATTCGTCAATCGTGACGGCTTCGGTCAGAATGATCACGCGGTTCCCGATTGAAAATGAAACGTGAAGTTCCACCGCTTCCGCGCTAGTCCCGTGGCTCTTTAATTCCTGGAGAAGAAACCTTATATCCGAAGGTTTCAGCGCCGCACTCATCTCCATTAAATCCTCGACAATATATTCCCAAGCCAGCGGGACGGGAGGGCTTTCCAAACTCGAAATGTTTTTCATGGTCAAAAGATACACGTTCAAACGGCCATTGAGAAATAAAAAATCGGAAAAATTTTTGACCATTCTATTATTAGTAGAATTGAAATCCATTAGAGATATCCTCGGACTTAAAAAAAGTTTTTTCAACGCGCGTAATTTTTTGAAATGATTGAGGTTGCGAAACGCAAAAGGCACAGGCTAACAAACGATTTCTATTTTTATCCTGGTCTGATCAATTTCTAGCAATCATTTTCAATACGGATTAAGACCGGGCATTTCTGACGGGCCATTTTTAATCCCAGGCTCCCCATGCTATAATCGCCGCCATGCCGAGCCGTTCCTCGAAAAAATTGGAAGTTTTTCCCAATCCTTGTTCCAAACGGGATTATGAGATTCGCTTTGAATGTCCTGAATTTACTTGCCTTTGCCCCCGTACGGGCCAGCCGGACTTTGCGACGATCCGTATTGTTTACACGCCGGATAAATTGTGTGTGGAGCTCAAAAGTCTCAAATTGTATTTGTGGAGTTTCCGGAGTGAAGGGGCCTTTCACGAAGCAGTAACCAATCTCATTTTGGATGATTTGGTCCGCGCCGTGAACCCGCGCCATATGGAAATCGAAGGAGATTTTTACGTGCGCGGGGGAATTCACACGGTGGTGAAAGCATCCCATCATAAGGCCGGTTCCCGCAAAAAATAATTCTTCATGCGAATCACTGCCGATTTCCATATTCATTCCAAATATAGCCGCGCCACTTCCCGTGAAATGGAAGTTGAAACCCTCGCTCGTTACGCCGCGATCAAAGGAATTGATCTTTTAGCAACAGGGGATTTTACCCACCCGCAGTATTTTTCTGAATTGAAGGCGGCGCTCGAACCGCTCGGGAACGGACTGTTTAAACTCAGAAAAAATCCCGCCTCGGTTCATTTCATTCTTACAGTAGAAGTCAGCAATATTTTTTCTGTGAATGGAAAAACAAAAAGGGTCCATACGGTTTTGTTTGCGCCATCTTTTGAGGTGGCGGAAAAAATCAACCGTCAGCTTTCCCGCTGGGGAAAACTCGCAAGCGACGGTCGTCCCATTTTGACTATTCATGTCAAAGATGTGGTCAAAGCGGTGCTGGATATTTCTCCAGACTGCCTGATTGTTCCTGCCCACGCCTGGACGCCGTGGTTTTCTGTTTTCGGTTCCGCCTCAGGTTTTGATTCGCTGGAAGAATGTTTTGAAGAACAGGCCCAAAATATTTATGCCATCGAAACCGGACTTTCCTCTGACCCCGCCATGAATTGGCGGCTTTCATCGCTTGACCGGATCACGCTTTTGTCCAATTCTGATTCCCATTCGCCAGCTCGAATCGGCCGTGAAGCGAACGTGTTTGATTGCGCCATGGACTATTTCGAAATTCTGGACGTCATCAAAAAAGGAGATCCGAAAAAATTTCTTCACACCATTGAATTTTTCCCTCCGGAAGGTAAATACCATCTTGACGGCCATCGTGCCTGTGGAATTGTTTTTGAACCGCACGTGACGCGCGAGCATGATTATCTTTGCCCGGAATGCGGCAAAAAATTGACGGTCGGCGTGATGCATCGCGTGGAGTCTCTGGCGGACCGTCCGGAAGGGTTCCGGCCCCAAGGAAAAATTCCTTTTAAAAATATGGTCCCTCTTGATGAAATCATTGCCGCGGCTCTGGGGAAAAATGCGGGCACTAAAATTGTCGATGCCGAATATGAAAAAATGATACGCGAACTCGGAACCGAGCTGGATATTTTATTTGAGCGTACGGAAGATGAAATGCGCGGCCATGCCGATGCGCGCGTGGTGGAAGGCATTTTAAAGGTCCGCCGGCATGAAATCGAAGTGATTCCCGGCTATGACGGGCTTTATGGAAAGGTCAAAATTTTCGGTGCCAAAACCAGGCAAATGGAGTTTTTTTAATGATCCTTTTATGGTTTATTTTAAACTTTCTTTTCTTAAATCCGGCGGCCATGGCGCAAGATAAAGCTTATGATTTTCTTATCCAGAACGCCACGGTTTATGACGGCGTTTCTGCGAGGCCCGTCAAAACCGATGTGGCCATTACCCATGAATCCATTGCGGTGCTGGGAAATTTAAATCCGGATGATGCGGTCCAGGTCATTGATGGGACCGACCTTATTCTTTCTCCGGGATTTATCGATGCTCACACGCATTCGGATTTTAACGCTTTTATTTATCCAAAACTTCCCAACAAAATTATGCAGGGAGTGACCACCGAAATTACGGGCAATTGCGGTATGTCGGCTGCGCCGGTTTTAGGAGGCCATCATGAGCACATCCATTCGGTATGGGCGCGCGAGGGAGTCATTATCCCGAAAGAAATTCCCTGGAAAACTTTTGGCGACTATTTGGCCGCCGGGCGGGGAGCTAGATCATTCACTAATCAAGCTGCGCTGGTGGGGCATGGCAATATCCGATTTGCTGTCATGGGAAATGCGGCGCGCGCCGCTTCGGCGGAAGAAATGGAAAGGATGAAAAAAATCCTTCGCGAGGCGATGGATGACGGGGCTTACGGAATTTCTTTTGGGTTGATTTATATCCCCGGGACTTTTGCCAATCAGGAAGAATTAACCGAACTTTGCCAGGAAGCAGCAAGCCGCGAAGGAGTTTGTGCTTTTCACATACGCAGTGAAGGTAAAAAACTTCTTGAAGCAATCAAAGAGGCTATCGAAATTGGGGAGACGGCGAAGGCCCGCATTCAAATTTCTCATCTCAAAGCTGCCGGCCGCAGCAATTGGCCAAAAATTGATGAGGCCTTTCAATTGATTGAAGAGGCGCGAAAGCGCGGCGTGCAAATCCAAGCCGACGTTTATCCTTATGCGGCGAGTTTTGCCGAGCTCGGCGTTATTTTGCCCGACAGTCTTTATGAGCGCGAAGACCGTGTCGAATATTTTCAAAATCCCGAAAAATATCAGGAAATTCTGGGCAGCCTGAAAACTTATTATGCAGAAAAGAAAACCAAATGGGACACCGTCAAAATCGCAACCACCAACGATCCGCGCTATCAAGCCGCCGAAGGGAAGTCAATCGCAGAAATTGTTCAAGAAACCAAAGAGTCACCGGAAGAGTTCCTGGTCAAAATCCTCAGGGACACCAATTTTGAAGCCAGTGCCTTCTATTTTTCTCAAAGTGAAGATGTGGTCAAGCGCATTCTAAGAAAATCTTATGTCGCTGTGGGTTCCGACAGCATTGCCGATGGCAGCCGCCATCCTCACCCGCGCGCGTTCGGAACTTTTCCAAAAGTGCTGGCAGATTATGTGCGCGATGAAAAAATTCTTTCACTGGGTGAAGAAATCCGGAAAATGACTTCGCTTCCGGCAAAACATTTCAGAATTAAAGATCGCGGTGAAATCCGGCCCGGTTTTATCGCCGATTTGATTTTGTGGGACGCGGAACACATTTCCGCTTTTGCCAATTATGAAAATCCGAAAGTCCTGACGCGGGGGATTCGTTGGGCTTTTGTGAATGGAAAACCGGAAATCAAAGACGGTGAACTGACTGGGGATAAAAGCGGCACATTCCTCCAGCGAAATGTCTGAACAATCTGACACTCTGCATTTTGTCATTAGCCCTTAATGACTTCCCCCCTCTTCAAAATAGCCCTTCTTTAACTGGCACGGTATTTGTTAACTCCTTTGCAGGGAAGGGTGTCTAGCCCTTCGAAACAAAGGAGACTGTTATGAATCAAAAAACTACTTGGTTCTTTCTCGTTTTGACCTTTCTTGTTTTCCCGTCTTTTAAGACGGGCGCTTTTGCGGATACCGAAAAAACCGTTACCAAAACCACAACGACCGTTACAACAACCTATGATCAGCTCCCGGATTGGAAAGAAAAAACAGTGCCGGGCACAAATCACGCTGTTCTTAATACCTTGGTGGGGAATTGGAACTATAAGGTTCGCTGGTCCATGACGCCCACAGGTCCCGTGAATGAATCAAGTGGTACTAGCACGAACAGATGGATTATGGGAGGACGGTACCTCGAGCAAACTTATACAGGCACCATGATGGGAGAGCCTTTTCAGGGGCTGGGGGTTACGGGGTATGACAATATGAAAAAAGAATATCAATCGATGTGGATTGATAACATGTCAACCGGCATGATGATTTCTGAAGGCGGCCAGTACGATGACGCGGCCAAAACCATTTCAGAAAGCGGAGCATTCAGCTGCCCGATGACCGGTGAAGTGAACAAAATCTTCCGCGCCGAATGGAAAATTGCGGATGCGGATCACTATAGCTATGAAATGTACACGAACGCTCCGGATGGCAGTGAATTTAAATCCATGGAAATAAATTACACTCGCCAATAATCATGCAGTGACGAGAAAAAATTGCAATGGAAAGGAGCCCTATGAAAATAAACATACAAACACTGTTTTTGCTCTTTTTGATTCTGGCCAATTCCGGCTGTGCCGCAGCGTGGTTTGGAGCGGGAGCGGCGACGGGCGCTGTTGTTCATGAAGCCGTCGATGATGACGAAAAAGTTGTGATTGTCGAAAAGGAAAAAGGTTGAGGCTCCTTCTAGCAATCCCGAACACCGCCTAACCGGTTTTATAACCGGTTTCTTGACAAGAAAAGTGAATGTGCTATTCTTAAAAATCAAAATCGGTCTTGTTTTTGCTGTCGATACCAATAATCTAAACTAGTGTTCTAACAAGCAGGGAGAATCCAATGGCAGATCAAGAGAGAAAAGGCGCAGTGACTTTTAAAGGCAATCCACTCACACTCATCGGGCCGGAACTCAAAGCCGGCGATAAGGCCCCGGATTTCAAATTACTGGGGGGCGATTTAAGCGAAGTGACTTTAGCAAGCTCCAAAGGTAAAACCCGCTTAATTAGCGTGGTCCCTTCCCTCGATACTCCGGTTTGCGATATGCAGACCAAACGGTTTAATGAAGAAGCCGGCAAACTTCCTTCGGATGTGATTGTTCTGACCGTAAGCTGCGATCTTCCTTTTGCACAAAAGCGCTGGTGCGGTGCGGCAAGTGCTTCTAAAATCACAACGCTTTCCGATCATCGTGAGGCCTCTTTCGGAAAAGCTTACGGTGTTTTGATCAAAGAATTACGCCTGCTGGCCAGATCGATTTTTGTTATTGGGCCCAATGACAAAATTCAATACGTCGAATATGTCAAAGAAGTCACGGCGCATCCTGATTATGAAAAAGCGCTCGCCGCTTTAAAAGCCGGAGCCCGGGCTTAAGAGATATTCCCCGTTGAAAATCATTAAAATAGGAAATGGTATTTTTATCTGCCATTTCCTGATTTTCTCTTTTCTGTTTTCTTCTCTTACCGTCATGGCCGACCCGGAATCTTTAAATCCCGGCCAGGCCCTTTTCCATCAGGCCCTCGAGCTCAAAAATAACGGGCGGCTTCTCGAAGCGGAAAAAAAAATGAAAGACGCGCTTGAGCTCGAGCCGGTCAATCCCGATTATCATTTTGAACTCGCCAATGTTTATGCGGCCCGCTTCGACGCATTACGCCAAACGCGCGCTCAGGACAAAGCCAAGGAAATGCTGGATGCCGCCTGCGATCAATTGAGTCAAACCGTGATGATGAAACCGGATTATCTGGCAGCGCATTATAATTTGGGAGTTCTTTATAAGTGGTCGCGGCGTTTCGAAGAGGCGCGCGAAGAATTCAAAAAGGTGTTGGCGCTTGATCCCAATTCGGTGAATGCGGCGATGCAAATCGGGGAGATTTATGAAGAGCAGGGATTTTTTGATGAAGCGGGGGATTGGTATCGCAAGGCCAAGCAGATGAATTATGGAAATCCAGATATTGATGCGGCGCTGGAAGATTTAAAAGAACATGAATCGCGCGCCCATCAGCAAATGTTAAGCGAAACCAGACCGGGACTTATCGGCTCACAAATGGGGACATCGGCTCAGCAGCAAATTTTAAGTCAAAGCGGGATTGGCAATCCGCCGCAGCAAGGCATTCAGCAGGCGATTCCTTATCTGGGGAGTATGTTGATGCAGGAATTTATGAAAAGACGGGCAAAATCAGACGAATGAAACAGGATTTTCTTTCTCCATTCCGGGCTATTTTTTTTGATGCGGGCGGAACCTTGCTCGGCCCTTATCCTTCCGTGGGAGAAATTTATTGCGACGTGGCTTCCCGCTACGGACTCAGCGCCGAAGCAAAACATTTGGAAAAATTATTTCATGAATCCTGGTTCAAACGCGACAGGCTTCAAAATTTGGCCAGCCATTCCAGCGAGAAAATCGAAAAAGATTGGTGGCGCCATCTCGTCAACGAAGTTTTTTCTCAAGTGGGAACGATAGAACGCTTCGAAGATTTTTTTAATGAGCTCTATGACGTGTTTGGGCATCCTTCCAGCTGGCGGCTTTATCCGGAAACCGAATATGTACTGGCAGAGCTTAAAAAGCAGGGGAAAAAACTCGGCATTGTTTCGAATTGGGACTCGCGGCTTTTTAAATTATGCAGCGGGCTGGGGCTTGAGAAATATTTTGATTTCGTGATCGCTTCTGCCGTTTTCGGAGCCGCCAAGCCGAGCCCAAAAATTTTTGAGGAAGCCTTGAAAAAAGCAGGGGTTTTGCCTCATGAAGCGGTCCATGTTGGGGACAGCCTGGAGGACGATATTCACGGCGCCAAGCGGCTGGGGATTGAGGCTGTTCTCATTGACCGCAGTGTTTCGGGCAAGCCCCGGGACCGGGAAAAATTTCTTCATATCAAAACCATTACCCATCTTGAAGAATTGCTCTAATTCTTTTGTTGGGCTTGACACATTTTGCGGCTTGCGATAACCTTTCTGAAATCAATTATTAAAGGAATGAATGCGTGGAGATAAAAACGGTGAGCGAAGAAACTTATTATAATACTGAAATGCTTAAAGGAAAAACCGGGCTCGTGGTCGGCGTGGCCAATAAACGCAGTATCGCCTGGGGCATTGCCCAGGCCTTGGCGGCTAATGGAGCCCAGCTGGCTTTTACTTATCAAGGCGAAAGGCTGAAAGAAAGCGTTGCCGAACTTGCGGCAGAACTTCCTCAAAAATCCCCGCTTTATCCTTGCGATGTCACCAAAGACGACGAAGTCAAAGCGGTTTTCGAAAAACTTGGCCAGGATTTTGGAAAACTTAATTTTCTGGTTCATTGCGTGGCGTTTGCCAAAAAAGAAGAACTCGATGGCCGCACGATTGATACTTCCCGCGACGGTTTTCATCTTGCCATGGACGTCAGCTCTTATTCTTTAATCACGCTCGCAAAAGCCGCCGAGCCTTTGATGGAAAAAGAAGGCGGAAGCATTGTGGCCTTGACCTATTTAGGTTCAGAAAAAGTCATTCCCAATTACAATGTGATGGGCCTGGCCAAAGCCAGTCTTGAATCCGGCATTCGTTACTTGGCGGCTGATTTGGGAAAGAAAAATATACGGGTGAATGGTGTTTCAGCAGGGCCGGTCAGCACTTTGGCTGCGCGCGGAATTTCGGGATTTACGACCATGCTCGACAATCACCGCAAACGTGCTGCGCTCGGCCGCAATGTGGAAATTTCGGAAGTGGCCAATGCCGCATTTTTTCTTTTGAGTCCACTCTCAAGCGGCATCACGGGCGAAATTCTGTACGTGGATTGCGGCTACCGTATTATTGGCGCGTAAAAACCCCTCGACGTCATAGGATTTTATATGAAATCTTCGAATATTCTTGTTCTTGATCTTGAAACTCAGAAATCCTTCAGCGAAGTTGGCAAGGCCAAACTTCAAAAACTCAAAGTTTCCGTGGTAGGGATTTATGATTATCGCTGTGATCAATACACCTGCTACGATGAAAAAGAAATCCTGACGGTTGAAAAGCGGCTGCAGGACATCGATCTCCTGATCGGATTTAATATCCGGCGTTTTGACCTTCCGGTTTTGGAGCCATATCTTTTTACACCGATTGCTTCAATACCCGTGCTTGATTTGCTTGAAGAAGTCGAGCAAGTCCGCGGCCATCGCGCCAGCCTCGAAAGTATTGCCGTTCCTACGCTGAAGCAGCATAAATCCGGAAGCGGCCGTGACGCGCTCACGCTTTTCAAAGAAAATCGCATCGAAGAACTTAAACGCTACTGCCTTGACGATGTCCGCCTCACCCGGGAAATTTATGAATATGGCTGCCGCGAAGGCAAAATTCTTTTTACCTCGACCTGGGACTATAAAACTTATGAGATTCCGGTTTCCTGGAAAAAGGCCACGGAAGACCTCATTGAAAAAACCGCTGCCGCGCGAGCGAATAATTTCCCCGCTAGTCTTTTTTGACTCCTTTTAGTCATTTCGACGACCGAAGGGAGGAGAAATCTCGCGGGATTTCTCGGCTTCGCCTCGAAATGACCATTTTGCCTCAATTGACACTCCGGGACGTATCTCTTATCATTAACTTCAATGAAAATACCTATTTACATGGATTATCACGCCACGTCTCCCTTAGATCCCCGGGTGCTGGACGCCATGATGCCGGCTTTAACCACCGATTTTGGAAATGCCGCCAGCCGCACCCATTCGTTCGGAAGGCATGCTGAAAGTTTAGTTGAAACCGCCAGGGCCCAAGTGGCGCACAGCTTCGGCGCCCAAAGCGATGAAATTATTTTCACAAGCGGGGCCACGGAGGCCAACAATATTGCTTTAAAAGGAATCGCCGAGGCTTACCGGCAAAAAGGAAATCATATCATCACGCAGGTGACCGAGCACAAATCGGTTCTCGATCCCTTGAAATATCTTGAGAAAAACGGAATACAAGTCACTTACTTGCCGGTGGATCAGCAAGGAAGTATCAGCCTGGAAAATTTAAAGAAGGCAATCACGGAGAAAACAATTCTTATTTCCATTATGTCGGCCAATAATGAAATCGGGACCATTCAGCCAACTGAAACGATTGGGAAAATAGCCAAAGAAAGAGGGATTTTTTTTCATGTTGATGCCGCCCAGACTTTGGGAAAGATTTCTATGGACGTTGAAAAACAGGGCATTGATCTTTTGTCGTGCACGGCGCATAAAATTTGCGGCCCGAAGGGGATCGGAGCGCTTTATGTCCGCAAAAAAAATCCGCATGTGCATTTGAATCCTTTGATTCATGGAGGAGGGCATGAAGGCGGCATTCGGTCCGGAACTCTGAATGTCCCCGGCATTGTGGGATTTGGCAAGGCATGTGAACTCGCGGTCGCAGAAATGGATAAAGAATCCGCCCGCGTACGGAAATTGCGTGATAAGCTTAAAGCGGGACTTGAAAAAGAGCTCGATCAAATTTATGTGAATGGGCATCCGACCGAACGGCTTCCGAATAATCTCAATATCAGTTTTGCTTATATCGACGGCCAATCGCTTTTGACAAGTTTGGGCGAAACCGTCGCGGTTTCCGCCGGCTCGGCCTGTATTTCGGGAACGCCGGGGCCTTCTTTTGTTTTGAAGGCCATTGGAATCCGGGAAGATTTGGCACATACGGCAGTTCGTTTTGGTTTGGGAAGATTCAATACCGAAGAAGAAGTTGATCGGGTCATTGACGTGGTTGTGAAAACAGTAAAAAAACTTCGCGCCATGTCACCGCTTTATCAGGCCGATAAACGTTCTCACGAATAAACGAAAGGGGAATATCATGATTCAATTAACATCCTCGGCGGTTGCTGAGGTCAAACGAATGATTTCAAAACAAGCGGAGTCCGGCGTTGGACTGCGCATGATGGTCAAAGGAGGAGGTTGTTCCGGGCTTTCTTATGATCTGAATTTCGATAAACGAAAAGACAAAGATCATGAATTCACTTTTGAAGGCCTACAAGTTTACGTCGATCCAAAAAGTTTTCTTTATTTGGACGGCATCACGCTTGACTACGCGGACACGCTTAAAGATAAAGGATTTAAATTTATCAATCCTAACGCCACCAAAACCTGCGGCTGCGGAGAATCTTTTTCCGCATGAACCATGCTGTTGGAATTGATTTCGGCACGACTTACAGCCGCGTTGCGGTCATCAGCCCCGAAGGGGAATGCCGTATCCTTGCGGACCCTCATGACCGCCAAAACCGCATTCTTTTTCCTTCCGTTGTTGCTCTGCGTGAGAATAATTCAATAGAACTTGGATGGGAGGCGGTTGATTTTCGCTCTCAACATCCTGAGCGCGTCATTTCTTCCGTTAAAAAATGGCTGGGGCAAATTCCCAAAGACCGGCTTTCAGAGCCAACTTTCCTTCCTTCTCCGTGGAAAATCCGCACTGACGGAAAAGCCGAAGTCGAAGCAGGAAATAAAAAAATAAGCGCAGAAGAAATCGCCGCTTTTATTCTAAAAGCCCTTAAGGACCAGGCCGAACAATTTTTACAGGAAAATACGGAACAGGCAGTTATTTCTGTGCCGGCCCATTTTGACATTTCTCAAAGACAAGCTCTGGAAGAAGCGGGCCATCTTGCCGGCTTTTCGGAAGTCCGTCTTTTGGAGGATGCCCGCGCTGCGGAAATGATTCACCAACAGCAGGAACAAAAATTCGAGGGAGAAATTTTGGTCTATCATTTTGGGGGAGGATTTTTCCGCGCGGCTGTTTTGGAAATTAAAAAAAATAAAGAGGAAATCTTGGCTTGCCGGGGCAATTCTCATATAAGTTCAGAGAAAATGGATTTAAAATTGGCGGAGCTTTTTTGGCGTGAGATTACGGACCAATACACCGGGGCAGAAGTTGAGCAGGATTTGCCGCTTCGCCAGATCGTTTTAGATGAAGCGGAGCGGGCCAAGCATGCGGTTTCCCACCGCGGTTCTTATGATGTTCATATTGTACGGGAAAAATACGGGCTTCGTTATCAACGCGCCGTTTCCCGATTCGAAGTCGTCGAACAGATACGGGGCATGGTAGAATCCACGCTTTCTGTTTGTGAAGAAACCTTAAAGGATGCCGGGATGAAAACTTCTCAGATTAAACGGGTTCTTTTGGTGGGCGGCGCGACACGCATCCCTCTCATCAAAGAAACAGTTCAAAAATTATTTAAAGCCGAAATTATCCGCAATATGAATTCGGATGAAGTTATGGCATGGGGAACCGCGAAGAAAGCTTCGGATGAATTCCGTCATCAAAGATAGAAAACATTACGACGAAAAATTAAGACCGCTTCGCCAAGAAGTCAAATGGCTGGGGGAATGCCTGGGGCGTGTCCTGATTGATCAGGAAGGCAAAGCCTTTTTCGAGCTGGTGGAATCCATTCGTAAAATGGCGATTGATCTCAGGCGGCTGTACGATCCGAATCTTGAGAAAAAACTGCTTGAGAAAATCCAAAACCTCCCGCTTGAAATGGTCACGAAAGTCATTCGCGCTTTTACGGTTTATTTTCAGCTTACCAATTTGGCCGAAGAAAAACACCGCGTCCGCCGCAAACGTTCTTACGAAAGCGAAGAAGGTGCTCCGCAGCGCGGCTCTTTGGAAGAAATGATCACTATTTTGCGCGGCAAAAAGATTTCTTTCCCCGCCATCAAAAAACTTTTTTCCGAACTTTCCATTGAACTGGTATTGACGGCCCATCCGACCGAAGCTCAGCGCCGTTCGGTGCTTGAAAAAGTATTTGTCATTGAACGGCTGCTTTTTGAGCGTGAGTACCGCCTGCATGTCCCGCGCGAAAAAGAAGAGCTCGAACAAAAAATTTACGAAGAAATCACCCTTCTTTGGCAGACCGATGAACTCAGACGCCGCACGCAGACCGTGCTCGACGAAGTTGACAACGGCCTTTTTTATATGGACCAGGTCCTTTTTGAAGTTTTGCCCGCCACACTTTTGCGATTCAAAAATATGATCGAAAAAGATTATAAAAAGCCGATTCCTTTTACGCCGTTTCTTAGATTCTGTTCTTGGATCGGCGGAGACCGGGATGGCAATCCTTTTGTGACGCATGAAGTAACTCTCGAAACCATTCGCCGTCAAAAAGACACGGTGCTGCGTAAATACATCAACACGCTGAAGGACATGATTCAGGATTTTAGCCAGTCCATTCATTTGATGGGGGCTTCGGCTAAATTGCTTCGCTCCATTGAGGAAGACGAAAAACTTCTTCCGCGCTTTGCCTTGCGCATTCAAGAAAAAAGCCGGCACGAACCTTACCGGAAGAAACTTTCCTTTATTCAAAGAAAATTGATCAACACCCTTCGGTTGAATGCCCTGGAAGTCGAGAGGCAGACGGCCCCGGATGAAACCATTGAAGCCCATTATCCCAATGCGCGCATATTGCGTGAAGACCTTAAGCTCTTAGCGGAATCCTTACAGCAAAATAAAGGGGATTATCTCATCGGCCGCCTCGAATTGATTTTAGCGGCGGTGGAGTTATTCGGTTTTTATTTCATGAAGCTTGATGTTCGCGATAACACGACGGTGATCGAAGAAACAATGTCCGAAATCATTCAAAAGGCAGGATGGCAAAAGGGGAATTTAGACGGCCTTATCCGTGAAGCTCCGCACGCGGAGTTTAACCGGCTTTCTCTTTCAGAAAAATCAAAAGAAGTGCTGGCGACTTTCAAAACGATTGCTGAGGTACGCCGTAATGTAGATCCCGAAGCCATGGACCATTATATTCTCAGCATGACACGCGGGGCCAATGATGTTCTCTCGGCTTTATGGCTCGCGCTTGAAACGGGAAATAAAGATTTAAAAATCGTCCCTCTTTTTGAAACGATTGACGATTTGCACAATTGTTCAAAAGTCATGGCCGATCTTTATGAACATCCGCTTTATCTCAAACATCTCGAAAGGCAGGGACGTTATCAGGAAATCATGCTCGGTTATTCCGATTCCAATAAAGACGGAGGGTTTTTGACTTCGAATTGGTATTTGTATCAGGCGCAAAAAGCTTTGACGGAAACTGCCGGATGCTACAAAATTAAGCAAAAAATTTTTCACGGCCGCGGGGGGACCATCGGACGAGGAGGAGGCCCGACCAATCAGGCAATTTTGGCCCAGCCTCCGGGGACCATCAACGGCCGCATTCGAATTACCGAACAAGGCGAAGTCGTGGCTTCAAAATATGCCAGCCCATGGATTGCCGAACGCAATCTTGAGCTTGTGATCACCGCGGTTTTGGCGGCCAGCTTAATTGACCGGACTCCTTCCAAAAAAACACCCCGGTGGGAAGCCATTATGGGGGAATTGTCCGAAGCCGCTTATCAAAGTTATAGAAATTTGGTTTATCAATCAGAAGATTTTATCGATTATTACAGCCAGTCCACACCCATTCATGAAATTTCGCGCCTCAATCTCGGCTCTCGTCCGGCCCGGCGCAAAGAAACAATGAAGCTCGAAGATTTGCGCGCTATTCCCTGGGTTTTTAGCTGGATGCAGTCGCGGCAGACCGTGCCCGGATGGTATGGCTTCGGCTCGGCATTTAATCGCTATGTAGAAGAAAATGCAACTACGGGTTTGTCCGATCTGCGTGAAATGTATCAGGGCTGGCCGTTTTTCCGCACCATTATCGATTTTATGCAAATGAGTATGCAAAAGGCCGATATTCATATTGCCCGGCATTATGCGGGGCTTGTGAAAGATAAAAATCTTCGTGAAAAGTTTTTCTTAAAAATTACCGAGGAGTTTGAAGACACGACCGAAGCCCTTCTGGCCATCACTCAGCAAAAGGAAATTCTGGAAAATACTTATGTGCTGCAGCATTCCATCCGGCTTCGTAATCCTTATGTGGATCCCATCAGCTACGCTCAAGTAACTCTTTTAAAGGCATTGCGCGAGTCCTCATCACATCCGTTGGAAGAATTAGAGCGCGCTGTTTTTCTTTCCATTAACGGCGTTGCTCACGGTCTTAAAAATACGGGTTAATCCTATGAAAATTTTACAGCGCTATATTTTTGCCGAACTCTGGCTTCCTTTCGTGACTTCTCTTGTCACTCTCAATTTTATTTTTATGGCCGGTTATTTGGTGCGCGCGGTTCATTTTATTATTGGCCGCGGCGTTCCGATTCTCGATACTTTTTATGTACTGCTTCTGGCTATGCCGGAAATGATTAGTTACACTGTTCCGATGAGTATTTTGACGACGGTTTTAATTGTTTTCGGAAATCTTTCCCAAAATAATGAAATCCGCGCGTTCAAGGCCTCAGGAATTCATCCATTTCAAGTCATGGTCCCGCCGCTTTTGATCGGATTTGTTTTGAGCCTTGGGATGTTTCTTTTTAATGATCAGATTACGAGTAATGCCAGCTTTCTTTTACGCAAAACCACCAAGCAAATGATGATCAAACACCCGCGCGCGCTTATTGAGCCCGGGCGCTTTGTCAAAATCACGGATAATATCATTTTTTTGACAAAACGCCTTGACGGCAACAACATGAGCGATATCGTGGTTTATGAAATTGAAGAATTTGACAAGCCGGTCCGTACCATTCTTGCCGAGCGCGGAGAATTGATTTATGCTTCCAAGGAATCAGAAATGAAAATCCGCCTTTATCACGGAAGCATTTCAGACGCCAAAGACAAAGGGGTGCAAGCCATTCAATTTGAAACTTATGAATTTTCTATTATGGGGCAGTCGGATGTTAAAAAGATGGAAAAGAAAATACGAGAATCAACCCTTGCTGAAATTCTTGTCCGGCTTCGTAATCAAGATTTGTCCAAGAAGGACCGGCTTGAATTAAGGTCGGCATTTCATAACCGCATCGCTTTTTCTTTTGGCGCTTTTATTTTTGCTTTCATCGGTATTCCGGTGGCGATGCTCGTGCGACGCGGTGAAATCATTCTGAGTTTTGGGATTGCGATGCTGATGGCCTGCCTTTATTACGTTCTTTTCGTCGGAGCCAAGACCCTCGCCATGCAGGGAATTCTAGCACCTCTGGCGGCATTTTGGATGCCGAATATTCTTTTGGCCGGAGTCGGCGGGAATTTATTTAAACGGACTTTGGTGTCTTAAGAATTCGAAACTCAAGCGCCTTTCATCACAAGTTTCGGCAGGTCTGAGGCTTTTCGCAGGACAAAATCAGGTTTCAGCTTTTTTAATTCTTTCAACGTTTCTTCCGGGTGGCTTGTGAAATCGGGAAAAGCCACAGAGCGGATATTGACAATCGGCTTTGATTGATGCGCGGCCAGAATATCGTCGGGAAGATCGCCCACATAAAGCACACGTTTTCCATGCCCCAGCATTTTGGCGGTCTCAATCAGCGAAAAGGGATGAGGTTTCCGTAGGGATTGTTTCATTTCCTGTTCCGCCCGTTTCACCTCGTCGATGGTGGTGATCGCATCAAAAAAATCCAGAATGCCGAAATGTTTGAGCGCGTAGGTTGCTTCGAAGCGTGGACGGCCCGTAGCGATACCGAGGCGCACACCGAGACTTTTAAGTTTTTCAAGCGTTGCTTTACGGAAAATAAGTTTTTCGCGGTTGATCAGTCCGCGCTTGGTCCAGTAAACGGGATTTTTCCGTTCCACGAGTTTAAAAAGATTTTTCCCCAAATAAATTTCCTGAAAAATGCGCGCGATTTTTTCTATTTTCACGGTTTGCGGCCGGCCCAGTATCGCGGCAATGCCCGAAGTTCGAACCGGTCTTTGGGTAATCCGGTTGCAAAAAGCAGAAATATTCATCACCTTTTTAAGATGGTCCATGGTGCGTTCTTTGACAGGAAGCGTTGTCAAATAAATCAAAAGGCCATGACAGCAGTCCCAGTCGTCATTGAATCCGCCCAGCAGTTTGAATTGATTGACGTCGCGTTCAGATAAGAGAAGGGATCCGGCACGTCTGCCCGGAAGGAAAAAGGGGATAGAGCCGGTCGTTAGATAAATTTCCACGGTCCGGCGTATGGCTTCAAGATAAGAATGCCGGGTATCAATCAGGACATTGTCGATATCGAAGATAACAGCATTAAAGGCGGGAGGCTTAGACTTCATGAGTGTAGTTTAAGCGTGTGCCTAATCAGTGTAAAGCCCATTATTAGGTTTGGAAGATTATTACCAACTTCACGTTTCCGCTTCTATTCGCTATAATACCTAAATTCTTTATTGAGAACGAAACCAGACTTTATTTTAACGGGAGTTCATTATGAAATTAAATAAACGCAGTGCAGTGATTACGGAAGGGCCGTCACGTGCTCCGGCGCGGGCCATGCTCAAAGCCATGGGATTAAGCGATGAAGAAATTCACCGCCCCATGATTGGTGTGGCCAATACCTGGATTGAAACCATGCCCTGCAATTTTCATCTCCGCCGGCTTTCTGAAAAAGTCAAAGAAGGAATTCGCGCAGCTGGGGGAACGCCGATTGAATTCAACACCGTCGCTATTTCGGATGGAATCACCATGGGGACAGAAGGAATGAAAATGTCTCTTGTGAGCCGCGAGGTGGTGGCGGATTCTATCGAGCTCGTGGCGCGCGGGCATTTTTTTGACGCTCTTGTGGCCATTTCCGGATGTGACAAAACCATTCCGGGAACGGTAATGGCACTTGCCCGTGTTGATGTCCCATCGCTTATGATTTATGGAGGGTCCATCGCCCCCGGGAATTTCGAGGGACATGATGTGACCATTCAAGATGTATTCGAAGCCGTCGGCCGTCATGCGGCGGGCAAAATGACCCAGGCACAGCTTTGTGCGTTGGAAAGTGTGGCTTGTCCCAATTCCGGCGCCTGCGGCGGGCAATTTACCGCCAATACCATGTCCACCGCTTTTGCCATTCTGGGAATTTCTCCGATATGGATGAATGAAATCCCGGCCATGGATTCGAAAAAAGACGAAGCCTGTGTTGAAGCCGGTAAACTGGTCATGGAACTTTTGAAAAAAGATTTGCGGCCTTCGAAAATCATCAGCAAAAAATCAATTGAGAATGCCATTGCAGCCGTGGCAATGACGGGCGGTTCCACAAATGCAGTGCTGCATTTGCTGGCGCTGGCGCATGAAACCGGAATCAGACTTTCCATCGAAGATTTTGACCGGATTAGTTCCCGCACGCCGCTTCTTGGCGATTTAAAACCCGGCGGCCGGTTTGTGGCCAGTGACTTATATGAAGCCGGAGGATTCCGGCTCGTGGCTAAGAGACTGCTTGATGCAAAGTTGCTGCATCAAGATTCAATCACCGTGACCGGCAGAACCATCGGTGAAGAAGCCGGCGATGCCATGGAAATTCAGGGACAAAAAGTGCTTCGCCCGCTTTCCAATCCTTTGAAGCCGACGGGAGGATTGGTGATTTTAAAAGGCAATTTGGCTCCGGAAGGCTGTGTGGTCAAAGTGGCCGGAGAAAAACGACTCTCTTTCGAAGGGCCCGCCCGCGTTTTTAATTGCGAGGAAGATGCCTTTGAAGCCGTGAAAAATCGAAAAATCAAAGCCGGTGATGTTGTCGTGATCCGTTATGAAGGTCCGAAAGGCGGACCGGGTATGCGCGAAATGCTAGGTGTGACGGCCGCCATTGTGGGTGAAGGGCTGGGGGACTCAGTCGCGCTTTTGACCGACGGAAGATTTTCCGGCGCCACGCACGGGCTTATGGCCGGACACGTTGCTCCCGAAGCGGCCCATGGCGGTCCGATTGCCGCGATTAAAAACGGAGACCGGATACGCTTTGATATTCCTAAAAGAAAACTGAATGTTGAATTGTCCTCCGCTGAAATTAAAGCCCGCCTCAAAAAATGGAAAGCCCCGAAACCCCGTTATAAAAGCGGAGTCATGGCCAAGTATGCGCGGCTGGTTTCTTCCTCTTCGCGCGGTGCGGTGACAAACGAATAAGCGTGTGCTAACATGCACATCTCTTTTTGACTTACCAGGCGGCGTAGCTCAGTTGGTAGAGCAGAGGACTCATAAGCCTCGCGTCGGGGGTTCGATTCCCTCCGCCGCCATTTCACCTATGTGAAATGACTACGCCGTGAAAAACTCGACGTTTTTCTACGGCGTATGCCATTGCACCAATGTGCAATGACCGCGCGGTGAAAGATTAATGAAATCTTTCTACCGCGCAGCCATTTCGCCATAACACACCGCCATCGGTCTCATATATGAACTTTCCAGAACAATTCGAAAAGAATCTCGAAAATCAAAAATTAATTTCTGCCGGCAATAGGGTTTTTGTGGCCCTTTCGGGCGGACCTGATTCAACCGCGCTTCTCCATCTTTTACTTGGCCTCGAAAAGAAAAAATGGAAATTGAAACTCGGAATTTTGCATTTTAATCATCAATTACGAGGACGGCATGCGGCACGGGACGAAGTTTTTAGCCGCAACCTCGCGCGAAAATTCAAAATCCCATTTTATTCCGGCCGCGGAAAAATTTCTTCACTTGCTGCTGAGCGCAATGAATCTTTAGAAGAAGCCGCGCGGTCTGCACGCTACGATTTTTTCAAAAAAACCGCGAAACGTTTCAAAATTAAAAAAATTGCTTTGGGGCATACGCTGGATGATCAGGCGGAAACGGTTTTGATGCGCGTTTTGAACGGAACGGGTTTGCGGGGCCTGGCGGGGATCCGTCAAACTCTTCACGAAAAAAACCTCGAATTGGTGCGGCCGCTTCTTGATTTTTCCAAAAAAGAAATTCTTGGCTATTTGGACTCAAATAAAATTTCTTACTGTATTGATGAGACCAATCAATCTACCCAGTTTTTAAGAAATAGAATTCGCAAAAAACTTTTACCCTGGCTGGGGCGGGAATTTAATCCGCGGGTGGTCCAGGCCCTGGCGCGTATTCCGGCGATTGTTTATGAAGAAATGGAATTTCTTGAAAATCTCGCGGACGCCTCGTGGCAAAAGATTTTTAAAAAGGCGTCGCAATCCGAAGTGGAATTAAAAAGGAATATTTTTCTCGGCGCGCATGCCTCGCTTCAATTTCGAGTGATTGAAAAAGCACTTAAAAGACTGGACCCCAAAAGCGGGATTAATTTTGAGTCCTGGCAGAAATTAAAGCCGAGCCTCTCTCTACGCCGCTTCCGCCATTCCTTTCCCCGGGATATTGATTTTGCTCTAACCCCGCGCAAAATCGTTATTTACAAAAAATTCCCTAAGCCGTAGTAAGGAATTGCTATAAAGGGAAAGCCGTGATAAACTAACATCTTTCCGCAGTATAAACTTAGCAAGAAGAGGTAACTTAAGACAATGAATGAAGTTAAGAAAAATCGCTCCAACCCGGGCGGCGCAAAATCCAGCCGGCCGCCCAAAAAACCCGGCATAGATTCGGAAAGAAACCGTCTTATCGCTCTTTTTTTAATTCCTTTGATTTTTTTCATTATTCTCCAGCTTTTTGTTTTTCCCAATCTGGATATACGCCAGATTTCCTATTCCGAATTCTTCCAGCTCGTGAATCAAAACCCGCAGACCCAGGATATTGTTTCCGCCGAAATGGTGGAGGACATTATCCGCGGTAAATTAAAAACCGGCGCCTATTTTCAGGTACATGTTCCGACCAATGATCCGGAATTGATGCCGCTTTTGAGAAAAAATGTCCCGCAATTTACCATCAATCCGCCCCAGGTTTTTTGGCGCAATCTGGTTTATTCGGTTTTGCCGGTCCTCCTGCTGATTGGATTTTTTTGGTTTTTTGTTTACCGCGGTGTTCAGCAGGGCGGGGGAAAGATATTTTCCTTCGGAAAATCACGTGCCAAACTTTCCGGCGATGAAAAAAAGAAAATCACATTTGAAGATGTGGCGGGAGTGGAAGAAGCCAAAGACGAGCTTCAAGAAATCATCGAATTCTTAAAAGATCCTCAAAGATTCCAAAAACTCGGAGGACGCATTCCAAAAGGTGTTCTCTTGATGGGGCCTCCGGGGACCGGGAAAACACTTTTGGCCAAAGCGGTCGCAGGCGAGGCGAACGTTCCATTTTATTCAATCAGCGGTTCTGATTTCGTGGAAATGTTTGTCGGCGTGGGTGCGGCGCGCGTGCGCGATCTTTTTGAACAAGGAAAGCGCGCGGCCAAATCAAGCGGCCGCGGAGCGATTCTTTTCATCGATGAAATTGACGCGGTGGGCCGCCAGCGTTTTGCCGGAATCGGCGGAGGCCATGATGAGCGCGAACAAACACTCAATGCCCTTCTTGTAGAAATGGATGGATTTGACACTCAGGCCGGCGTGATTTTAATCGGAGCGACCAACCGTCCCGACGTGCTGGATCCCGCGCTTCTGCGGCCCGGACGTTTTGACCGCCAAGTCGTGATCGACCGCCCGGACATTAAAGGGCGCGAAGCCATTTTGAAAGTTCACAGCCGCAACGTGAAGTTAAATCCTCAATGTGATTTTGCAAAAGTGGCGCGCCAGACTTCTGGTTTTTCCGGTGCGGACATCGCTAATCTTATCAATGAAGCCGCTCTTCTTGCTGCACGGCGCGGCAAAGAAGCTGTCACGCAAAGCGAGCTTGAAGAATCTATTGAACGTGTGATGGCCGGCCCGGAAAGAAAAAGCCGGGTCATTTCCAAAAAAGAAAAAGAAATTGTGGCCGTGCATGAATCAGGACACGCGCTGCTCACTTTGCTGGTGACGGGAATGGCGGATCAGCTCCATAAAGTTTCAATTATTCCGCGCGGCACTCAAGCTTTGGGTTATACCCTCAATCTTCCTTTGGAAGACCGCTACTTGGTTTCCGAAAAAGAACTTTATGAAAAAATCATCGTGCTTTTCGGCGGACGCGTGGCGGAAGAACTGGTGTTTAATTCCATCACGACCGGGGCGCATAATGATCTTGAAATAGCGACTGGATATGCCCAGCGCATGGTTTGTGAATTTGGAATGAGCAAAAAACTTGGGAATCTAACCTTCGGCAAAAAAGACCGGCAGATCTTTCTCGGGCGCGACATGATGCATGAAAAAGATTATTCGGAAAGCACGGCCCTCATGATTGATGAGGAAGTGCGGCACATCGCCGATACCTGTTATCAAAAGGCACACGAACTTTTGAAAGCTAACGCAGACAAACTGCGCAAACTCGCCGACCGTCTTATCGAAAAAGAAGTTCTTGATTCCGAAGAAATTAAAAACATTGTTGGCTTGAACGGTCCCGCAATTTCCGATCCAAAGTCTTCCGAGCGCGCGGGAGGCGTGCCGGGGCCGGTTTTGCCATGATTTGGCGCGTTAAAAACCGTAAAATTTCTTTTCAGCATACCTTGTTAGTTGGAATCCTCAATGTCACGCCTGATTCATTCTCCGACGGCGGAAAATTTTTAAATCCCGAAAAGGCCTTATTCCGCGCGCTTGAACTTGAAAAGGAAGGTGCGGACATTCTGGACGTCGGAGGAGAATCAACCCGGCCGGGTGCGGAATTGATTTCTCAAGAACAAGAATGGGAAAGAATTCTCCCTGTCCTTCAAGTCCTCAAAGGCCATTTGCGAATTCCTATCTCTTTGGACACCACAAAACCTGAAATTGCCCGCCTGGCTTTGGAAGAAGGCGTCGAAATTATCAATGATGTGAGCGGGCTTAAAGATTCCGGTCCCCGCATGGCGGAAATCGTCCGGAATTCTGGAGCTGGAATTATCCTTATGCATCGCCGCGGCAATCCGGAAACCATGCAATCGCTGGCGCGTTATCATGATGTGGTGGAAGATGTTTTGAAGGAACTTCGCGAAAGTGTTGATATTGCGCTTGCAGCAGGCATTGAATCCAATCGAATTGTCATTGATCCGGGTCTTGGTTTTGCCAAAACCGCCGAACAGAATTTCGAAATTCTTTCAAATTTGGAACGTTTTCACGAATTGAGTCTGCCGGTCATGCTGGGACCTTCCCGCAAGTCATTTATCGGGAAAGTGACCGGACGTGAGTCCAGCGAACGTGATTTTGGCACGGCAGCCATAGCTTCTTACGCTGTAATGAAACAAATTCAACTTTTAAGGATTCATGAGCCGGGTTCGATACGGGATGCCGTTCGAATCATGGAAGCCATACGGGGAGCGCAGCATGTCGGGACATTCTAAGTGGGCAAGTATTAAGCATAAGAAAGCCGCGGCGGATTCCAAGCGCGGAAAAATTTTTACCAAATTAATTCGGGAACTGACTGTCGCCGCAAAAATGGGCGGCGGAGACCCCAATACCAATCCCAGGCTTCGTACGATTATTGATACCGCCAAAGACGCGAATATGCCGGCCGATAATATAGAACGGGCCATTAAAAAGGGAACGGGCGAGCTGGAAGGTGTCACATATGAAGAAGTGGGGTATGAAGGTTACGGTCCGCAAGGTGCCGCGATTTTAGTGAATTGCCTCACGGACAATAAAAACCGTACGGCGGCCGAAGTGCGCAATATTTTCAGCAAGGCCAACGGTTCCATGGCAGGGCAGGGTTCGGTGGCATGGCTTTTCGAAAAAAAAGGTTTGATCGTTGTCGATGCTTCCAAAATTACGGAAGATAAACTTATGGAAATCGCGCTTTCTGCCGGCGCAGAAGATTTAGCTCAGTCCGGAAGTCAATTTGAAGTGACGACGTCCCCGGGGGATTTTGAAGCCGTTCGCGAAGCCATCAAAAAATCGGGGATTACTGCCGAATCGGCCCAAGTGACGATGATTCCTAAAAATTTAGTGCCGGTTTCAGCGGAGTCAGCGCGTGCAGTTCTCAAGTTGATTGAAAATCTTGAAGATCATGATGACGTTCAAAACGTTTACACCAACTGTGATATTCCGGATGAGGTCGTCAAGGAGATGGGATGATCATTTTGGGGATTGATCCGGGCACTCAGCGAACGGGGGCCGGATTGATCAAAAAAAATGGCAGCAATTACGAAATGGTCCATGTTGAAACGATTCGCATGAAACCAACCCTTCCCCTAGCTCAAAAACTTTTACAAATTTACAAATCGCTCGTTGAAATAATCCGCCGTTTTCATCCTGATGTTCTTGCCCTTGAAAATGTTTTTTTCGGCAAAGACGTTCAAGCCATGGTAAAAATCGGCGAAGCCCGCGCCTGTGCTATGCTGGCGGCGGCTGAAATGGGGATTGAAGTCGTCGAATATCCGCCGGCCCGCATCAAACAATCCATCACGGGCAATGGCCAGGCCACCAAAGAACAAATGCAGCTTATGGTCGGCCGTCTTCTCAATCTCAAGGATTTGCCGCCTAGTGATGAGGCCGATGCCTTGGCGGTTGCGCTTTGCCATGCTCATACTAACAGTGTCATCCTGAGCGTAGCGAACCCTTGCGCCATAGGCGCAAGGATTTAATAGGATTCAATTTACCGTCCCTTGGCCAAAGGCCAAGGGACGAAGGATCTCGTTTAGAAGGAGTTTGATCTATGTATCATTTCCTCTCCGGCCGTTTGGTTGAAAAAATGCCGCTTGCAGCCATTATCGAAGTAAGCGGTGTCGGCTATTATGTCCACACACCGCTTTCTACGCATGCGGCAATTTTAACTCATTTTGTGGTGAGAGAAGACGCCCAGGCCCTTTATGGGTTTTTAACCGAAGAGGAACGGGACCTTTTCAAAATGCTTCTTTCGGTTTCCGGGATCGGCCCTAAAATGGCGATGACGGTTCTTTCCGGGCTGACGATTTCCGAACTCAAGCGTGCTATTGTCGACGGCGCTCTTCACACGCTTAGCAGTGTTCCGGGCATCGGCCGCAAAACTGCCGAACGGATGATTGTCGAGCTTCGCGAAAAAGTGGTTTTGGATGACAGGCGCTCCGATGCGCCGGTTTCAAATGCTTTAAAAGAACAGGACATTTTATTTCAAGATTCTCTTCAGGCTTTAATTCAGCTGGGTTACCGCAAACAAAACGCAAAAGAAGCGATTCAAAAGGCCTTGAAAAGCCGCAAAGCTGAAGATCTTTCGGCCGAAACTTTGGTCCGTGAATCGCTTAAATATGTTTAGGATTTAAAATGCCTCAAGACCGTTTGCTTAACGCTAATTCGCGCCCTGAAGATGACGAAATCGATTCAACCCTTCGTCCTTGTTCGCTGAATGAATTTATCGGGCAGAATAAATTACGCGAAAATTTGAAAATTTTTATTGAAGCGGCCAAGCAGCGCAAAGAGCCGCTCGACCATGTCCTGGTGTTTGGACCGCCGGGGCTGGGAAAAACAACGCTGGCCCATATTATGGCCCGGGAAATGGGAAGCAATATCCGGGCAACTTCCGGTCCGGTTTTGGAACGGCCCGGCGATTTGGCAGGAGTGCTCACCAATCTCGAAGCCGGCGATGTGCTTTTCATCGATGAAATCCACCGCATCTCTCACATGGTGGAGGAATACCTTTATCCGGCGATGGAAGATTTTTCCATTGATATCATGATTGATAAGGGCCCCAACGCGCGTTCAGTTAAAATCAATGTGCCGCCTTTTACCTTGGTGGGCGCAACGACCCGCAGCGGCCTTTTGACGGCGCCTTTGCGTTCCCGGTTCGGAATTGTTGAACGGCTGAATTATTATGAAGACGAAGATCTCGGGCTGATTCTCCGCCGCTCAAGCCGCATCATGAAAATCGAAATCGACAAAGACGGTGAAACCGAAATTGCGCGCCGTTCCCGCGGAACACCGCGTGTGGCCAATCGTTTACTTCGCCGCGTGCGTGATTTTGCCCAGGTGAAAGGATTTTCTAAAATTAATTCTGCCGTGGCTGGAGAAGCCCTTCAAATGCTCGATGTGGATTGCGAAGGGCTCGATCCGATGGATAAACGTATTCTTCAATATATTCTCAATGAATGTGAAGGCGGACCGATCGGTGTCAACAGCCTTGCGGTGGGAGTGGGTGAAGATGCCGAAACCATCGAAGAAATTTACGAACCGTATTTAATTCAACGCGGCTTTTTAAAAAGAACGTCTTCGGGACGGATGCTGACGCGGCGTTCATACGAGCATTTCAATCGGGTTCCTCCCGCCCGGTCCAATTCCGGCGAACTTTTTTGATTGGGAAAAAATAACAACGGTCGAAACATAAAGTATGGAAATTTTTCACTCGATCATAAAGCCCCTCGTTGAAATTGGTTTTATCTGGGCGCTTCTTTATTCTCTGATCCGCTTTTTCGAGGGCACTCGCGCCATGCAGGTTTTGATGGGCATGGTCATTCTCGCCGTCATTTTCAATATCGCAAAATTTTTCGAACTCAATTCCATCAACTGGGTGCTGACCAAGCTCTTCGCGGTTGGAGTGGTCGCCTTTCTGATTATTTTTCAGCCGGAACTCCGGCGTGCCCTGGCGCGTATCGGCCAGAACACTTTCCTCGGCGGATTTCTTAAAAAAGGCGGCACCATGGATGAGCTGGTGCAGGCCTGTGAACATTTATCCCGCCAGAGAATCGGCGCGATTGTGGCCATTGAACGCGACGTGGGTTTAAAAAATTATATCGAAAGCGGAATGATTCTCGATGCCAAAGTCAGCACGGAACTTTTAATCACTCTTTTTAGTCCTAATACGCCGACCCATGATGGGGGCGTGATTATTTCGGGCGAAAGAATTGCTGCCTGCGGGTCTCTTTTTCCCCTCAGCCAGAAAACCGATCTGGCGCGTTCACTCGGCACCCGGCACCGCGCGGCCCTCGGTCTTACCGAAGAAACCGATGCGGTTTGTGTCGTCGTTTCTGAAGAAACCGGAAATATTTCTGTGGCGGTTTATGGAAAACTTACCGGCGCTCTGGACCGGGAAGGGCTCAGCCGGGTTTTAATGAGTCTTTTTAAAGCCGGTGAAAATAAACAAACCATCAAAGAATTTCTCGAGAAAAACTGGAAAATCTTCCGGGAGAAAAGTCATACATGATTCAATGGTTTGTTAAAGATTCCGGTATTAAGCTGATATCATTCCTTCTGGCCATTGGTCTTTGGTATTACGCCGTTGGGGAAGAAGGAGTCGAAATTACGCGGACCGTACCGCTCAAAATCAAAATTAAAAATCCGCAAATGAGCGTTCTTTCAGTTTCTTCTCCTACCGTGGATGTGACCCTTCAGGCGCCGCGCGCCCTTTTAAATGAAATGACTTCCAATGAAATTTATGCTGAGCATGAAATCCGGGATGAGGCCAAAACCGCTGGGGATTATTCTTTTCGTTTGGAACCAGGCGAGGTCAAGACGTCTAAAAACGAAATCCGCGTGGTACGAATTCAGCCGCCCGTGATTGGAGTGAGGCTCGATGAACTGATTGTGCAGAAGCTCGAAATTAAACCGAATTTTGTCGGAGAGCCCGCGGTCGGTTATCAAGTCATGACTAATGAAATTCAGCTTAATCCCAACGCCATTTTGCTTCAGGGGCCCAAGGGCGAGCTTGAAAAACTGAGTTTCGTGAAAACGGAAAACATGCATTTGGTTGGGCGCATCCGTTCTTTCCGGATCACGGCGGGCTTGGAACTGCCGGAAAATGTGAAGCCGTTAAGCGAAGCGCTGGTGGACGCTTATATTCCCATCAAAGAAGAATCCGCCGAAAAGAATTTTGAAAATATTCCGGTTCTCATTCTTAAACCGCTTCAAAAAGGTTTGCAGGTCGAAATTGTTCCGCCGGCGGTTTCTTTTACTTTGCGGGGGTCCCGAAGCCAATTGGATAAATTGTCTTCCGAACAGGTCCAGGCCTATGTCGACCTCACGGCGCTGGAAAGCGGAACTCATGATGTCCCTTTAAAAATGCTTCTTCCTCCCGATGTTGGTTTGAAAGATGAGCCGCTGATCGTAAAAGTCACGCTTAAAAAATAATTTCTCCCATGCCTAAACTCGGTGTGAATATTGATCATGTTGCGACTTTGCGCCAAGCCCGCGGCGGCAAAGTGCCTAGTCCCAAACTGGCAGCGTCAGAAGCTCAAAAAGGCGGCGCGGACGGCATCACCCTTCATTTGCGCGAAGACCGCCGGCATATTCAGGATTTTGATTTGGGGGAAGTAAGAAAAAGCTGCAGCCTTCCTCTTAATCTCGAAATGGCGCTTCACCCCGAAATTATCCGCATCGCCTTGAATTTCCGGCCGGAAAAAATCTGCATTGTTCCCGAAAGACGGCAGGAAGTTACCACCGAAGGCGGTCTCGATGCGGTAAAAAATGAAAAAATACTTCAGCGTGTTATTCCGCAATTTAAGAAAAAAAAAATCGAGGTCAGCCTTTTTATCGGTCCTTCGCTTAAGCAAATTGAAATGGCCCGCAAAACCGGCGCCGATGCGATCGAAATTCACACCGGCCATTACGCTAATGTGCACAAGGGGAAACATCCCGCGGAACTTTTGAAAATCGGCAAGGCCGCGGCTTTTGCCCGTTCCCTAGGGCTTCTTGTGAACGCGGGGCATGGTTTAGATTATGAAAATGTAAGCGCCATTTGCTGCATTCCCGGAATTCATGAGCTGAATATTGGTCACTCCATTGTAAGCCGTGCGGTTTTTGTGGGGATGCGGGAAGCCGTCCGGGAAATGAAAAATCTGATCCGCACATCCCGATGATGTCCCTCGTTAAAGAAATCCGAAAAAAATGGAAACCGCGCAAACTCGCTTCCCATAAAGGAGATTATGGACGGATTTTTATTTTGGCGGGTTCGCGTGGTTTGGCGGGGGCAGCGCATCTTGCTGGAATGGGCGCCCTTCGCGCCGGAGCCGGACTTGTGACGGTTGGAGTTCCCGGAAAAATCTATTCTCTCGTTGCCCGGCGCGAAGCCGAACTGATGGTTCGCCCCTTTCCTTCGACGGCAAAAGGATCTTTAGCGCAAAGAGGGCTCAAAGAAATCCTTCATTTTTCAAAATCACAAGATGTGCTGGCCCTCGGCCCCGGTCTTTCCACTTTTTTTGAAACGCAGAAAGTCATACGCGATATTGTTGCCAAAACAAAAAATCCGCTGGTGGTGGATGCCGACGGCCTGAATGCTTTTCGCGGGCATTTATCGCAAATGCGCTACGTGGCAAATCGCGCCGTGTTTACGCCCCACCCGGGAGAATTCCTTCGTCTTTTTGGAGGGCAAAAATTGGGTCCAAGTGAAGGGGAAAGAAAAAAGAGGGCCAAGGAAATCGCGATGCGTTTTAAGATTGTCCTTGTTTTGAAAGGATTTCATACCGTGATTGCCGATCCTTCCGGAAGGATGACGGTGAATCCCACAGGGAATCCAGGCATGGCAACGGGCGGAACCGGGGATATTTTAACCGGAATCATTGCTGCTTTCATCGGACAGGGACTTTCGCTTTATGACAGTGCCCGTTTTGGGGTTTTTTTTCATGGTTTGGCGGGAGATTTGGCCGCTAAAAAAATCGGCCAGACCAGCCTTATTGCCGGGGATATTTTGAACTACCTCCCACCTGCTTTCCGTCAAATACTTCAACCTTAACTTATTGCTGTATAACAAGTTAAGAGTATAAACCCTCAAAATCCTAAGAAATCAGCTATACTTTAACCATCGGACTGCCCTATAGGAAAATAGGATTCTGATCAAAGGAGAAAAACCGGTGAAGCTAAGACTGTTTTTAGTCGGAATCATTGTTTTTGTGGCTGTGGTATTGGTATCCATTACCGGCCAGATAGTTCCTCTTCTTCTAGTGCTAAAATCGTTTTTCTTCTTTCTGCTGCAGTTTATTGCCGGACTTTTTGCGATTTGGGTTCTTGGCCAGGGCGGTCTTTACTTCTGGATGAAGTTTGAAACCAAGCGCAAAATGCGGCGCCGGCAAATAAGGTTGAGAAATAGTTTCGATAAAATTTAATTCTCCTCGAAACCACTCCTGAAGTTTTCCTTGCACGCCCCAGTTATCCCCGGTAGCATATTATCAGTTAACCTGAGAGGTATTTCATGCGATTGAAGCAGATTTATGGACCGGTGATAGGCATTTTTATTCTCACATTGGTTTTTTCAGGCTGCGGCGAAACCATCCGAGGTGTAGGACGGGATATTTCGCGCATTGGCCGGGGCGTTAAGACTATTTTTGTGGAGTAATTGAAAGAGAGGGTGAATCTATGCTTGAACAATTTCCTTTTTTAAACATTGTGATTTTTGGAAATTCCTTAGCAACCTATTGCCTTTCCGTCATCATTTTTATAGGTGGGCTGTTAGTTCTTTTCCTGGTTAAAAGTCTTGTCATCGGAAGACTGAGGGTTTTTGTCGAAAAGACCCAGGGCAAAAGAGATGATTTTCTTTTGTCTCTATTTGAAAAGATGGTCATGCCCATTCTTCCTGTTGCTGCCTTTTATTTTGCGGTCCAGCAGCTTACCCTGAATCCTGTCGTAGACCGTTTAGTCACCGCTTTAGCGGTGATTATTCTGGTCATGCAGGTGACCCGCCTTTTCCTTTACAGCACCATATTTTTCCTGGAAGAATTTTGGATGAAGCGGGGGAATGTGCCCGGCACCATTCCCATGTCGAAGAGTATTTTGACTATTTTAAAAGTTTCAGTTTGGGGAATGGCGCTTGTTTTTACTCTGGATAATCTCGGATTTAACGTCGCGGCCGTGGTGGCGGGACTCGGCATTGGAGGCATCGCAGTTGCGCTGGCGGCGCAGACTATTCTTGGCGATTTATTCAATTATTTTGTCATTTTCTTTGACCGTCCGTTTGAGGAAGGGGATTTTATTATTTCAGGAGATTTTATGGGAGCAATTGAACATATCGGCCTTAAGTCGACCCGGCTCCGTTCCCTGAACGGCGAGCAAATTATTATTTCCAATACCGATCTTACTGCAAGCCGTGTCCGCAATTACAAACACATGGCGGAACGCCGCGTTGTTTTCAAATTGCGGGTACCTTTCCAAACGCCCAATGATCAGCTCAAAAAAATACCTCCGGCGGTACGCGAAATCATTGAAAAAATACCTAATACACGGTTTGATCGGGCCCATTTTGCGTCCTTTGGGGAATCCAGCCTGGATTTTGAGGTGGTTTATATTGTCAAAAGCCCTGACTACAATAAGTACATGGATATTCAGCAGACCATTAATCTTGCCGTTAAAGAGTTCTTCGAAAAAGATGGGATCGAATTGGCTTATCCGACTGAAACTCTGTATGAAGGCAGCACGTCCACGAGAGTAAGAGGATAAACGAGGAATGGATATTTACGAACATTGGGAAAAGGCGCTGAAGAAGACTGAAATCGTGCGTCCGCGCGTCTTGCCGCTGATGACTTATGCGGCAACAAATCTTCCCTATATTTTTCTAGCGGAATCCTCCGTCAATCTCGGCGACACGGTGGTGCGCAAAGGGGAAGTGGTCGTCGACAAACCCTCCATTATCCTGCCTTCGCATCTTCCCCAGTTTGAAGGTTTCGAGGAAAAGGAAAAAGTCCCCATTAATTTTGACCAGTTGACAAATTTCCTTCTTGTCCGCGGCGTACGTTTTCCTTCCCTGAAATATAATCATCAAAATCATTCGATTGACATCCGGGAAGGAAAACTGGAAGATGCCATTGAGGTTTACCGGCGTCTTCTTGAAAAAGAGGAGAATATTTCGACCGGTCTGATTATCGGGCCGGAAGATTTGTGGCAATTTTCTCTTCTTGTTTTCATCGGCAGTCAAATGATCAAATCAGCCGACGGTGATATTCGGAAATTCCTGGATGATTTTAAAAAGAACTCATAACGCAACCCCGTCCGGTTTTATAGGATAATCATGCCGAAGGAAGTTTGTCTCTGCATTCACGGCCATTTTTACCAGCCGCCCCGCGAAAATCCCTGGATTGAAGAAATCGAACCTCAGGAAAGCGCAGCCCCTTATCATGATTGGAATGAGCGCATTTATTACGAATGCTATCTTCCCAATGCCAAAGCTAGGGTGCTGGATTCCAAAGGCTATGTCGTCAACATCGTTAATAATTATGAACAAATAAGTTTTAATTTTGGTCCCACCCTTTTGTCGTGGATGGAAAAGGCCCATCCTGAAACTTACGCCCAAATTTTGGAAGCGGACCGCCTGAGTGTCCCGCTTCATCACGGCCATGGCAACGCGATCGCGCAAGTTTACAATCACATGATCATGCCCCTTGCTTCGCGGCGGGACAAAGTTACGCAAGTGAAATGGGGAATTCAGGATTTTCGCCACCGCTTCGGCCGTGAACCGGAATCCATATGGCTTCCAGAAACGGCCTGCAACGAAGAGACCCTCGAAGTCTTAATTGAAGAAGGGATCAAATTTATTATCCTTTCTCCGCATCAGGTGCAAGCCGTCAGCCCTATGCCTCATGATCAGACCACTCGCGCCCCTCACGGACATTGGAAAGATGTTTCGCATGGGGCCATTGATCCCAAAATGGCTTACCGTATTTTTTTGAAAAATCATCCGGATAAATTTATCGACGCCTTTTTCTATGACGGCCTCGTTTCCAAGGACCTCGGATTCGGCGATTTGGCTTTTGACGCCAAACTTTTTGCGGATCGTCTGGATGCGGCCAAAGGCGGCGCCGCTCAGTCTATGCTGATTCATCTTGCCACCGATGGAGAAACCTTCGGGCATCACAAAGGATTCGGAGAACGTGCGCTGGCCTATTTAATGTATGCGGAAGCGCCTAAAAGAGGCTATCGATTTGTCAATTACGGAGAATTTTTAGAAGCCAACCCTCCTCATTATGCGGCGCGTTTGATCGAAGGGGAAAATGGAGAAGGAACTTCCTGGAGCTGCATGCATGGTGTCAGACGCTGGAAGGAAAATTGCGGATGCCGCGGCGGCGGTCCGCTGGAGTGGAACCAGCATTGGCGCAAGCCTCTTCGCGAATCTTTGGATTGGCTTCGGGATGAAATGGTAAAAATTTTTGAAGAGAAAGGCAGCCGCTATTTCAAAGATGTTTGGGCGGTCCGCAATGACTATATTTCTATTATTTTGTCGCGCTCTCCGGAAAATCAAATCGCTTTTTTTGAAAAACATGCAAAACACGAATTGACTCATGAAGAAGTAGTCACATGCTACAGGCTTCTTGAAATGCAGCGTTACGCTCAATTGATGTACACAAGCTGCGGCTGGTTTTTTACCGAGATTTCGGGCATTGAGACGGCCCAGATTCTGCAATATGCCGCCCGCGCCATTCAATTTGCCAATTATGTCATGTTTGATTCGCTCGAAGAGGGATTTCTCCAGCGGCTGGGAGAGGCAAAAAGCAATCTTCGTTTGTTTAAAGACGGGCGCGGGGTCTATGAAAAGCTCGTTAAAACTCATATGGCCTTGCCGCATCATATCGTGGCCCATTATGGGATCGGTTCCATCTTTGAAGGATATTATCCCGATTCCGAGGAGTTAAAACTTTACTGTTTTGAAATCCAGGTCCTGCATCAGCGCAAAGAATCTTCCGGTAATATGGTTTTAAATTTCGGCAGGGTGCGCGTGACGTCCACCATTACCTCGAATACGCGCGACCTCATTTTTATTGTGGTGCAAATCGGTCTGTATGATTTCCGCTGCTCCATCAAGCCTTTTCTGGATCCGCAGAGTATGGAAGAAATCGAAAAAGATTTGTTTGACGGCCTCGATCAGCATCATATTGTTGAGCTCTTAAGAAAAATCGACAGTTATTTTGGCGAGACCTATTATTCGGTCAAAGACCTTTTGCTTGTGGACCGCTTGAAAATTCTGTCTCTCCTGACGCGCGGCATGATTGAAAAAATCAGCGGCGTTTATGAAAAGCTTTATGATGAAAATCAAAAGATGAACGAAATCTATCGTTCCGTCAATCTTCCCTTTCGAAGTTGAGATTCGGAAAGATGAAATTGCAAAATTTTTAAGCGCTCAATTAAGGGACCGGGCCAAAAAGCTGCTTTCCGAAGCCGATCTCCAAACGATTGAGGAATGCCGTCAAATTCAGAGAATGGCCAAACGTATGGAAGTAGAGCTCGAATTGAGAGAGACTCAGGAGTATTTCTTCCTGCTCATTCAAAAATGGCTGCATGATTACCGAGCTATTCCTGAATTTTTAAAACATTCAGAAAATCAGCTTTTACAAGTGATGGCCGATCTTCATCTTCATCCTTCTCAGGGGATTCCGGTCCCGGAAAAGAAAGAATGAATTCTGTCACGGCAGCCCAAAGTGCCCGCAAAATTATTCGTTTTCTCCGGCGGAAAAAAGAATCTCTCTCTCCGCTTTTAATTTTAACGCATGACTATCCGGACCCCGATGCCTTGGCCAGCGCCTATGCGCTTCATTATATGGCGGCCCAGGCCTTTGGAATTCAGTCGAGAATTGCTTATGGCGGTATTATCGGGCGTGTGGAAAATCGCAGCATGGTCCATATTTTAAAACTTCCCGTTCATAAACTCCGGGCGGGGGACATCAGAAAATATGAGAATGTCGCTTTGATGGACACTCAGCCTGGTTTTGAAAATAATTCCTTTCCTGCGAATCGCCGGCCCGCGATGATTATTGATCAGCATCCTTTCGTGACAAAGCCCGACGCAGCGCTCACGATTATTGACACCGAATGCGGGGCCACCTGCGTGGTTCTTGCCCAAGCGCTTTTAATTTTGAAATTAGAAATCCCAGCGCCTGTGGCAACAGCGCTGGCCTACGGGATTCTTACAGACACGCTCAATCTTTACCGTTCTCCGCGGCCGGATGTGATTAAAACCTATTTGGATATTCTTCGCTTTTGCGACATGAGGGCGCTGGCCAAAATCCAAAATCCGGCGCGTTCCAGGAAGTTCTTCACGACTTTGGGCAAGGGCATTGAACAGGCCATGATGAAACGCGGTTTGATGATTTCCAAATTGGGGGACGTGGAAAGTCCGGATTTGATCGCCCAAGTGGCCGATTTTTTGCTGACCTATAAAGGGGCGCATTGGGCCATGTGCCTCGGGCGTTTTAAAGGAAAATTGCACGTTTCCCTGCGGATGGAAAAAAGCCAGGTGACGGCGAGTGAAATTTTGCGGGACATTTTCTTTGATCGAAGAGACGCCGGCGGCCATGATGTGATCGCGGGCGGGAGTTTTTATATTGGCTCAAAAGCCGGGGCCAATGTTTGGGAGGAAGCCGAAGATCAATTGATCGAAAGAATTCTCAAACGGCTCAGAATTCCTGCGAAGGTGGAATTTTATCATCCCTTTCGCGGAAAAATAGTTTAGCAAGACAAGAGGGTTTTATGCCGAACCGTCAAACTCTTTTACCGATTGTGCGGAAATTTTTTGAAGAAGATCCCGTCCGCGCGGCCCACAGCCTCGAAACGCTTGACCATGAAGATGCGGTCTCGGTTTTAAAAGCCCTTCCACCGATTCTCTCAGCCGAGGCTTTTCCTTATCTTCAGGCCGGCCATGCCGCCGGTCTTTTAAAAGGCATTTCTCCGGAATTTTTCAAAATCATTATGGAAAAACTTGAACCGCAGCAAGGCGCCGCGATTTTTATGAATCTGCCGTCCGAAGCGCGCCATAATTTTTTAAGCCATCTTTCAGAAAAGGTGAAACGCCAGATTCAGGAACTTCTCACGTATCCGGAAGACAGTGCCGGGCGTATCATGACCACGGATTTCCTGGCTTTTCATACCGATTTAAAAGCCAAAGAGGCCATTCAAAAAATCCGCACTCTTGCCCGTAAGGGGTCCAATCTTTCTTATGCTTATGTTATTGATGAAGAAAGCCGTTTGGTTGGGGTGATGAATATGCGCGACCTCATGCTGGCGCCTTCCGACGCCGTTTTGGATTCCGTAATGCGGAAAGATATTTTCACCGTCGATGCTTTTATGGACCGGGAACAAGTAGCGCGCGAGCTTTCTAAAAGAAAATATTTTGCTGCACCCGTCGTCGATACCGAAAACCGGCTGATCGGCGTTGTGAAAGCGGAGCATTTGATTCAGGATGTGCAGGAAGAGGCGAGTGAGGATATTCAAAAAATGTTCGGCGCCGGCGGTGATGAGCGCGCATTTTCTCCGGTCCGTTTTTCTCTGAGCAAACGCTTACCCTGGCTTCATGTCAATTTGGCCACGGCTTTTTTGGCCGGCAGTGTGGTCGGCGCGTTTCAGTCGGTGATTGGAAAATTTCCCGTGCTCGCTATTTATCTTCCAGTTGTCGCCGGGCAGGGAGGCAATGCCGGGTCTCAGGCTTTGGTGGTAGTTATTCGCGGACTCGTCATGCGCGAAATTCCCGGCCGGAAAGCGCTGCGGCTTATTTTCAAAGAACTGGGAATTGGAATCATCAATGGTATTGTCATCGGTCTTGTTACGGCGGCTGTGGCCTGGTTTTGGCACGGCAATCCTTATCTCGGGCTTGTGGTGGGTTTGGCCATGTTTGTGAACCTTTTAGTGGCGGGCCTTACCGGTGCAACCATCCCTCTGCTCATGAAAGCTGTCGGATTGGACCCGGCCCAGTGTTCCAATATTATTCTCACCACCTTTACCGATGTGATGGGATTTTTTTCATTGCTGGGATTTGCGGTTATTTTCCAAAAATTTCTAATTCCCTAATGACGGCCCAAACCACCGAACATTATCAGGCTTTTTTATCTTCTCCGACTTCTCGCCAGTGGAAGCGTCTTGGCATTTCGCGGCGCTCGGGGGTTGTCACGCCGCTTTTTTCCCTTTATTCCGATCGCAGCATGGGAATTGGAGAAATTCCGGATTTAAAACTCCTGGTCGACTGGTGCGCTCTGGCGGGAATGAGTTTAATCCAGCTTTTGCCTTTAAATGATGTCGGTTTTGATTTCCGTCCTTATGATGCCCAAAGCACTTTTGCTTTGGACCCCATGTATTTATCGCTGGAATCCTTAAGCCGGAGATTTCCGCGGCAGGCCTTGAAAGTGGATTATAAAACCAAACAGATAAAACTGGATTTGCTCCGGGAAATTTTTAATTCACAAAAAAGTGGTTTGCAGGCGAAAGCTTTTAAAGATTATAAAGAAAAAAATAAATTTTGGCTTGAGGATTATGCCGTCTTCAAGATTTTAAAAGACGCTTACGGCCAAAAAGGGTGGGAAAGCTGGCCGGAAGAATTTAAAAGCCGCAATACCGAGACGCTCGAAGCTTTCAAAAAAAGTCACGACTCAGAAATGGAATTTCAAAAATGGCTTCAATGGAAGCTTTTCGAACAATTCCGGGCGGTGAAACAATATGCCTCCGCTCAAAAAGTTTATTTGATGGGGGATTTGCCTTTTCTTGTTTCGCGCGACAGCGCGGATGTTTGGAGCCGTCAGCATTATTTTAAATTGCATCTGGCCTCGGGTGCTCCGCCGGATATGTATTTCGCAAACGGCCAGCGTTGGGGAATGCCGCCTTATAACTGGCAAGCGATCGAATCTTCGGGCTATGACTATCTCATTCAAAAGTTAAAATATGCTGAAAATTTTTACGACCTTTTCCGGATTGATCACGTGGTTGGTATTTTCCGGGTTTGGACCATTGCCCTTTCCGAGCCTTTAGAAAACGGAGGACTTAACGGTGTTTTCGATCCGTCCGATGAAGAGGTGTGGGAAGAACACGGACGAAAAATTCTAAAAGTGATGGTGGAAAATACGGAAATGCTGCCATGCGCCGAAGATCTTGGGACCGTTCCGGCGTGTTCGCCCCGCGTTCTGGAAGAATTTGGAATCCCGGGAATGGAAGTCCAGCGCTGGGCCAAAGAGTGGGGCAAGAGTTATGATTTTATACGGCCTGAAACTTATCGCTCTAATTCCGTGTCCATGCTTTCGACCCACGATTCGGCGTCTTTCCGGGGCTGGTGGGAATTCGAAGCAGGAACTGTGGACGGCGCGCTTTTTAAGCGCAAATGTGAATCGCGCGGCATTCCCTTCGAAGAAATCAAATCATCGCTCTTTGATTTGGAGCGCTCCCTTCATGGCAGGCTTCGCTGGAAAGACAGTATGGACCATATTCAAAAACTTCTGATGATTTTAAAGCGGCCGGAACATGAAGCGGCGGATTTGATCGATCTTTATCTCGGGTCCTGGCGCGAAAAAAATAAATTCTGGAGTTTTCTTAAACTTCCCGGGGAATTGAGCGAAAAAAGCAGTCCGCTTCTTGTGAAAAATGCTTTACGCCAGGCTGCCGGCACAGCTTCTGTCTTCAGCATTCAGCTTTTGCAGGACTGGCTTTCGCTTGCGCCGGATTTTACGGCAGATCCCTGGGAATTTCGCATCAATTTTCCGGGGACAATGGATGAACGCAATTGGACGCTTATATCGCCTTTTTCTCTGGAAGAAATGAAAAAACTCTCAATCCATGAGGAAATCAGGACGATGAACAATCAAGCGGCAAGAATTTAAAAATCGAGAGGCTTAATGTGAATATCCGGTATTTTTTAACGGGAATTTTTTTAGCGGCAGTGATTGTGGCTTCGGTTTATTTTTTTAACAAAAGCCACGGTCTGGTCCTTCCGGCGGCTTCTTCGCATTCATTCGCTCATTCACTCGGGCCTGAACAAGCGCCTGTGCAAATCGAGGAATACAGTGATTTTCAATGTCCAGCCTGTCAAAAGGCCGAAGCCCCCTTAAGAAAAATCCGCAGCGACTATCCTGACCAAATTCGTTTTACTTTTTATCACTTTCCGCTTGAAGGACACGAATGGTCCGGGCTTGCCCATCAGGCGGCCGAGTGCGCGGCTTCCAGCGGAAAATTTTGGGAATATCACGACAAAATTTATGATGAACAGGCCATTTGGTCAGGTGCCGCCAATCCGCCGCAAATGTTTTTAGAATATGCCCGTGATCTCGGGCTCGACCTGGACAGTTTTGCGGCTTGTTTGAGCGACCAGAAAATCAAACGCCGTATTCTGCTGGATAAAAACCGGGGAGAAGGTTTGAAAGTTCAGTCGACGCCCACTTTTTTTATTAATGGAGAGCGATTTGTCGGTCCGGTTGAATTGGAAAATAAAGGAAAAGCCAGAATCGAAGCCCTCCTTGGCAAACCAAAATCCGAAGCCAATATGTCCGTTTTGCCGGAAAAAACAGTATGAAGCCGCTTCCTCATTGGGTATGGCTGATTCTGCGCATTTGGGTGGGACTTATCTTCGCTTATGCCGGATTTTCAAAATTAACCGAGCCGATAGAAAATTTCCGGGGAATTATCGCGCAATATGAAGTCATTCCCTATGCGATGGTGCCTTTTATTGCCGCAGTTCTTCCTTGGGTAGAATTGATTTCCGGAGTATTTTTGATTTTAGGCTATGCCGTTCGTGTCAGCGCCCTTGTGCTCGGATTTTTGTCTTTCGGATTCTTAATGGTCCTGGGTTCAAGCCAAATTCTTCTGGGATCGATTCCCATGAGCTGCGGATGTTTCGGTGAGAACGGAATTCATCTGACTGTGCGTCAGGTTTTTGGGCTGGACATTTTGAATACGGCCATCGGGTTTAAACTTTTTTCCCTCAAAAAGCACGATTTTAGCCTGGATGCCGTACTCTCGCATTAAAACCCTTCCGCGCCTTTTGGTTTCTTGACACTATTCAAACGCTTAAGTATGATTGCCCAACCTTTCTACCAATCTTCTGGCCGGGTAGCTCAGTGGTAGAGCGAGGGACTGAAAATCCCTGCGTCGGCGGTTCAATCCCGTCCCCGGCCATATTACAAACCGCTATCATAAAAGCATGACAAAGACCCAAATAGACCGGCTTGGTGACCGCTTAAGAAAAGGCAGTATTAGCGATGAGGATTTAAGGCTGCTTGATGATTATCGCAAAGCTTGAAGCTGCAGCCTACCGGACGACCGGCGAAGTCCACCACTTCGATTGTTGATAAACTACATCGAGAAAGCATTAGGCTTAGTCAACTGCAAGATATTGCCGGATGTAGAATAGTCGTTAAAGATATTCAAGAACAAAATTCTGTTGCTGAACTGATTCAAAAGGCTTTTCCATTTGTTCGGACAATATTGCAGCATAATTGGGCTGAACTTTCAGAAAAATTTTCTGATACATATGATCCATTAATAAAATATGGTGGAGGGAAAAAGGCGTCCAGTAAAGAAATCCAAGAATTTTTATTGAGGTTATCTAAAAATTTTGAAAATTGTGAACAAATAGAGACTGAGTTGGAAAGCGTAGCGAAAGACTTGACCGATGAGTCGCAAAAAGCAGTTGTGAAAAATCTTCGAAATGATATGGAGAAACTTAAAGTAGAATGGGAATCTTTGACTAAGTTTCAAATTAAAAAGGAGAAGTTATGATTTTTTTAATCGAGTACAATCGCCAAAAAGGACAAATTGTGAAGTTTAAAGCGTTTAAAAATTCCGAAAGGAACAAAGCTGAAAACAGAAGGCTTGAAATCGAGCTGGATTTAAACCGCAGAAAAGTTAGCCACGAGGTTGTTCTGTTGGAGGCGGCAACCAAAAACAGATTGCAGCGTACTCATAAACGTTATTTTGAAACTTTAAAAAAACTCTCAGCAGCATAACTTCTGTTGTAGTTACTAGCAACTGCCAGCGGAATGCTGATCTCGCAAAAAAATTTCCTCATATTGTTTTCTGCTTTTCTGATTTTCCTTGCCCTCCGCCTTCCGCAGACCTTTCATTATCAGAATAGCTATGATGATTTCAGGAATTTGGAGCTGGCGCATAAAATTGCCTCCGACCCCTGGGCCGGATGGCAGCCCGAGCCTCAGGACCAGAGACGCCACCCCTTTTTCTATTATTTTCTTTTTCTCGAGCAAAAAGCTTTTGGAGAGTCATTTCCTTATTATTTCGCCATTAATTTTCTAATTCATTTTTTTAATGCGCTTCTTGTGGCTCGGATTGCAAAATTTTTGGGCGCCAAGGACCAGGCCAGTCTCATTGCCGGCCTTCTTTTCCTCTGCACCAATGCGTTTTATGGGGTTTTGATCAAGGCGACCGATACGATGCAGCTCACAGCACTTTTATTTTTTCTCTTGGCCGTCAGTTCCTGGTTTGATTTGATTCGGGGAAACGCCAGGGCGTGGTGGAAAGTGATTTTGTTTCAAACCCTGTCCCTCCTTAATTATGAGGTAGCCTTATTTTTTCCGGTTCTTGCTGCTTTCCTTGTTTGGGTCCAAAAGCCTAAAACAGAAAACCCTTCAAAGATTTTTCTACGCTTTATTCTTCCTTTATTCATTTTCGACCTTTTGCTGGTTCTTTTTTTGATGCAGGATTTTGGGGCGGCCCATACTTTTCATGAAAAAATTTCTCTGGGTACAGCTGGTTTTATGATTCCTAAAACGCTCAGTTTAATTCGCATGTTAATTATCCCGCTCTTGACCTGGGACAAAGGCCTTTTGCCTGGATCTTTTTTAAATCAAGATTGGGTGCGCCTTGCGCCGGCTGTTTTATTTTCAGGCGTTTTTGCTGTCCTTTTAATGAGGGGTAAAGGAAAGAAATCATTTTCAAAACTGATTCCGCATTCAATTGTTTATGCCTGTGCGGGATGGATAGCGATTATGATTTTACCCCATATGCTTCATCCTTTGCCTTTTCAGCATGCCACGCGTTATCTTCTATTCCCCATGGCAGGATTCAGCATTCTCTTCGGCGTTTTTGCCGGGGCCCTCTTTGAGATCATTCAAAATCGTTATGCCAAAATAGGCTCTTTATTTTGTGTTTTGTTCATGGTGTATATTCTTGGTTTGAATTTATTAGGCTCGGCTTATCAATACCGCCGGTATCAAGAATATTTTCAGGAGCACCCGAAGGAAGACTTTTCGGCGCAAGTTCATCAATTGACAAACCGGACAATAACTGAAAAGATAAAGCCTCATGCATAAAACTAAAAACACAGCAGTCGGAATTGATATTGGCGGCACCAAGATTTCCATGGTGATTGGGACTGCCGGCGGAAAAATTCTGGCCAAACGCGAAATCCCCACTCAAAAGGGGAGATATGTGAAGGCCTGCATTGATTCCATGATTCATCAAGTGCAGGAATTAATGGCAGATTTCCCGGACGTTTGGGAAAGGCTGAAAGGAATCGGTGTGGGAATCCCGGGGCCCGTCGATTCCAAACAAGGCATTGTTCCCAAGTCACCGCATATGACGGGATGGGAGGGGCTTGAGCTCGGAAAAATTCTTCATCATGAATTTAATTTGCCGGTTCGCATGACCAATGACGCCAATGCTGCCGCCCTTGGCGAAAAAATGTTCGGTGAAGGAAAAAGAGAAAAACATTTTGTTTATTTGACGGTAAGTACAGGGATTGGCGGCGGTCTTGTGGCCAATGGTGAATTAATCGAAGGGGCAAGTTTTATGGGCGGCGAAGTCGGTCATATGAAAATTATCGCCGCCGGCCGCTTATGTAAATGCGGAAAAGCGGGATGCCTGGAAGCTTACGCATCCGGCACGGCCATCGCCGATTTTGCACGCGAGGCGATCCGCAAGGGAAGACGGACTCAAATTCTTCATTACATGCCGAAAAACGCCATTATTACTGCCAAAGAAGTTGGCCTTGCCGCAAAAAAACGGGATCCTCTGGCGCTCGAAATTTTCCGGCAAGCGGGATTTTATCTCGGAGTCGGGATTTCTAATCTTCTTCATCTCGTCAATCCGAGCATGGTTGTGCTTGGCGGCGGCGTTTTTAAATCCGCGCCGCCCGATTTTTGGAAATTCATGATGCGAAGTGTGAGAGCTGCCAGCTGGCCGGCCGCGTATCATGCCGTAAAAATTAAGCGCTCAAAGCTCGGAGAAAGCGTTGGGGATTTCGGCGCCCTCGCCGTCGCTTTTCAAAAATTTGGACCTGAAAAGAAATGACCTGCGCCTATAGCTCAACTGGATAGAGCATCTGCCTTCGGATAAGCTTTTGGGAAAATTCCTAACCCCTTACCATTCCTTGCAAATCGAATCGTAGCACCCCTTTGCCCAAAATCATCCAAGTGATACGTTGTGATAGGGAGTGATATTTTGAGATAGGGTGAGGACACCAGATTGGACACTTTTTGGACACCAAACTAGAGCGGAATCCAATGAACTCAAAGTTAAATAAGAAATTTACAATTAATCGAAAGACCACTATACTTTAATAAGATTATGACCTCCAAAATGGCTTCCCATAGCACAAGAGCTGGCCAGTGGGTGAAGCAGGGCACTTCGGATGAACCCTACTTCACATTCATGCCCCATCCGTTACCGCCCAAGCCGCCAGTGCAATATAGTCCAAAGCTTTATGACCTGCTTGAACGTGCCAATCGAGCATTGGGCCGATTAGATGGTATTTCTGCTTTCTTGCCTGATCCGGATCTTTTTATTTATTCCTATGTCCGGAAAGAAGCTGTTTTATCTTCCCAAATTGAAGGGACTCAATCGTCACTTTCCGATCTGCTGCTTTTTGAAATGGAAGAAACACCCGGCGCATTGAAAACAGATGTTAAGGAAGTGTCAAATTATGTCCGAGCCATGCAGCATGGATTGAAGCGGTTAAATGATGGATTCCCATTGAGTTTGCGGCTCATTAAAGAGATCCACAAAATTCTTTTGCAAGATGCGCGCGGGAGCGATAAAGAGCCTGGAGAATTCCGGAGGTCTCCCAATTGGATTGGGGGTACGCGGCCGGGAAATGCTCTTTATGTTCCGCCGCCCCCACAAGATGTTCTATCGATGATGGGGGATCTTGAAAATTTTTTACATGGGAAGCCGGAGAAAGTGCCAACGCTTTTAAAGGCAGGTCTTGCCCATGCTCAGTTTGAAAGTATTCACCCATTTCTTGATGGTAATGGCCGATTGGGGCGTCTTTTGATTACATTTATCCTTTGTGCTGAAAAAGCTCTTGCGGAACCCTTGCTTTATCTGAGTTTATATTTTAAAACTCATCGCAAAGTTTATTACGAAACTCTTCAGCGCATTAGAACAGAAGGTGATTGGGAGGACTGGGTAGAGTTTTTCCTTAGCGGAGTTGAGGCGGTTTCAAATGAGGCTGAATCAACCGCAAAAAAACTCTTTACCATGTTTGAACAGCACCGTTTAAAAATTCAAAAACTTGGTAAAGGGGCTTCCACGGCTTTACGGGTTCATGAATTTCTTAAGAAGCATGCTATTGTTTCGCTCCCCGTTGTTTCTAAAGAATTGGAACTATCGTTTCCGGCAGTCAACAAAGCAGTGGGCAACTTACAGACCCTTGGATTAGTTAAAGAGTTTACTGGAAAGCGCAGGCACCGTCTTTTTTCTTATGTGGGTTATTTAAACATTCTCACCGAAGGAACAGAAAGCAAGCCCTAGGCATATATTGACTATTTAAACTATAATTATTCTTCAAAATTCGAGCGCCCGTCCTAAAGGACTGGCAACTTGGATACGCGCCCGTAGCTCAATTGGATAGAGCATTTGCCTTCGGAGCAAAGGGTTACAGGTTCAAATCCTGTCGGGCGCACTTGCGCTTATGTGCAAGTACTGTGCTGTGAGGATTTGTGATTCGAAAAATCATTTCATTCAATCTTATCATGCTGATTGTTTGCTCCGGGTGCGCATCCACTCCAAAACCTAAGCCCGCTATTTCCTCCCAAGTCTCCGAAGAAATTGCCATCGGAGAAAAAATTCATGCTCAAATTCTCAACACTTTTCATCCTTACACGGACTCCGACGTGGTGGGTTATGTCAATCATATCGGTAATTCGCTGGCCCAACATGCCGAGCGCAAGGATTTGCCTTATCGTTTTACCATTCTTTATAATGAAAAAATTTATGCGACTTCTTCGCCGGGCGGTTTTGTTTATCTGACAACCGGGCTTCTGCATTTTTTGAGAAATGAGTCCGAGCTTGCGGCTGTGATGGCCCATGAGATCGCCGAACTTCAATATCATGACCCGCGTCTTTCAAAGAGCAAAAAAATCCTGGATACACTGACCCGGTCCGGGGCCATGGTGGGTCCGGCTTTTGGCCAGGTTGGAGCTCTGGCGATTTTGGGATTGGTGCTTTTAAACACCGTGGCGGAAGCGGGGCAAATGACTCCCGAGCAGCGTTTGCTTGAAGCTGATGGAAAAGCGATGGGGTATATGGTAGATGCCGGCTATGATCCGCAGGGAATGGTGGACCTTTTATGGGCTTTCTTAAAGGCCGACCAGCGTATCACGCCTTATTTTTATGATTATTATCAGTCACGCCCGATCAGCGAGGCCCGGGTCCAAAATGTAAATCAGCAGTTTCAAAAATTGCCTCTCGACGGAAAAAGTTTTTCTGTCCGGCGTGATGTTTACGAACAAACCATGAAAGGTGTTCACCAGATTTATCAAACTTGAAATGAAAATTCCTGAACAAGTGAAAGCAAAATTTCGTGAAGTCTTCGGCCTGGATTTAAGGTCGCTGGCCCTATTCCGCATTGCTCTTTCATTTTTTATTCTCGGGGACCTTATTGTCCGCTCTTTTTTCCTTCGTGCCCAGTATACCGATTTTGGCTCGGTGCCGCGGGTTACTCTCATTCAGCATTTTCTGTCCTCTTACAAAATATCTTTTCATTTAATGAGCGGAAGAGTTGAAGTGCAGGCGGTATTATTTGTCCTGGCCGGAATTTTTGCTCTTATGCTCCTTGTGGGGTATCGCACCTGGCTCGCGGCCTTTTTTTCATGGCTTTTCATGCTTTCTTTGCATCATCGAAACGGGTTAGTGCTGCAAGGCGGAGACGTTTTGTTTCATTTGCTGCTTTTTTGGGGCCTCTTTCTGCCGCTTGGCGCCCGTTATTCAGTAGACCGCGTCCTGACGTCTTCGAAAAATTCAGGGACCGATCAAAAATATTTTTGCTCCGCCGGGACTTTCGGGTTTTTTATGCAAATTGCCATGGTGTATTTTTTTGCCGCGGCCAATAAATTCACCCCCAATGCCTGCCCCATTTGGTGGAAAGAAGGAAGCGCGGTCCAGTACGTTTTGACTGTGGAACAATTCGCCACTCCGTTCGGGCATTCGCTTTTGCGCTTTCCCGCATTGCTTAAATTTTTAAATTATTTGACCCTTTTTATCGAAGGAATCGGCCCTTTTTTTCTTTTCTCTCCTTTTTACAACGGGGTTTTCCGCCTATTTGCCATATTCCTTTTTATTTTGTTACAGCAGGGATTTAATGTGTGTATGGCGCTCGGCCCGTTTCCCTGGGTGGCGACCACGGCCATGCTTGCTTTCCTGCCGGTTGGATTTTGGAATTGGCTGGCCTCAAATCCAAAACTGGCTGCTTGGGGCCAAAGATTATCCACCGCGGTGGCCTCAGGAGTTCAGCGTATTTCTCAAAATCCTTGGGCTCATAAATTTTTAAAACTTTATCCAGCCAACCACCCCCGGCTGAAGGCTTCCATTTTCGGGCAGGCATTTGCTCTGTTATGTGTGATTTACATTCTTTTTTGGAATGCGGGAAATTTTAATAAGAAATATGGAGTGCCGTATCGTTTCCATTGGTTTGGAATGAGTTTGGGAATTGATCAGGCATGGAATATGTTTTCCCCGCCGATTCGGGATGATGGATGGTATGTGATTCCGGGGGTCTTAAAAAATGGGCGTGAAGTTGATTTATTCCGCAACGGGGCGCCTGTCAATTGGGACAAGCCCAAAAATGTTGCGGCCATGTATCCTAATGAACGCTGGCGGAAATACATGACTAATTATCGCGGCTCGAAGAATGCACAATTCCGCCGGGACTACGGAAAATACCTTTGCCGCGATTGGAACAGCCGGCATCAGGGTGAAGAGCAGCTGGACCGCTTTCAGGTTTTTTTTATGGAGGAAATGACGCGAAAAGACTTCACGCCGGCGCCGGTTCAGAAAAAACTTCTCTGGAGGCATTTTTGTTTTAAGGTGCCCGCCTTGTCAACGCGCCCCAAATCGGATAAAATCCCTGGCAAATAAGGATTGATCATGAACAAGAAAAATTGGACGGCAATATTTCTGGTCGGGTTTATCGGTACGGTATTGCTTTTTTCGGCAAAATCCTATGCTTACCTTGATCCGGGAAGCGGAAGCTATATCCTGCAGCTCATTATCGCGGGGCTGGTGGCAGGCTCTTTTGCCATCAAGACATTTTGGAAGACGATTAAGAATTTTTTTGCGGGATTGTTCTCCAAAAAGAAACCCAAATAAGACTTAAGTAAGTATTAAGCGCCGATAGCTCAGTTGGTAGAGCAAGTGACTCTTAATCACTGGGTCGCAGGTTCGATCCCTGCTCGGCGCACCAATTCTGGTGAATTGGTACTGTGCCGTGAGGATTTAAGGATAATCCTCTACGGCACTGCACATTTTTGTATTCAAGCGGCGGTGGCGAAACTGGCAGACGCGCAGGACTTAGGATCCTGTCCCGTAAGGGGTGGGGGTTCAACTCCCTCTCGCCGCACTTCCGCAGAGAACCGTCAAGGTTCTCATGGATAGTCCCCGCGCATAGGCGCGGGGGCAACTCCCTCTCGCCGCATTGACAAAACCCCCAACTCTTCCTAAAATACCCCGTTTCCGGTAGTTACGGAAAGTTATTCCCTAAAAAAGAAGCATCGGGCGAGTGTAGCATAGTGGTAATGCTCTGCCTTGCCAAGGCAGCTACGAGGGTTCGATTCCCTCCACTCGCTTTGTCCTCGCACACAGCGTTTTTTGCAGTCCCGTTAGGGATTGGTGCGAGGGCTCACACGATAGAATGAAGGAGATGAAACTAGTGAAAGTATCAGTTCAAGACGGTAAAGCCTGCGAAAAAATCCTCACCGTTGAAGTGGGTCAGGAAGACATTAAAAAAGAATACGAAGAATTTTATCAGGCGGTTTCGCCCAAAGCGAAAATCCCAGGTTTTCGCCCCGGCAAAGCTCCGCGCGATGTGATCGCCATGCATTTTAAAAATGAGGCGCGCGAAGAAGTACTCAAGCATTTGATTTCGGAATCTTATCGCCAGGCCCTGCAAGAAAAATCACTTGAACCGCTGAGCTATCCGCGCATTCAGGATGTGAATTTCAACGAGCAAAAACTTTTTTACCGTGCTCAAATCGAAATAAGGCCTAAAATTAAACTTTCGCGTACCGCGGGTTTGACCGCCAAAAAAGAATCGGCCCAGATTAATCCGGATGAAATAGAGCAGGCGCTCAAATCCATTCAGCAGTCTTTTGCCCAGTTTAAAGCGGTGGAAGACCGGCCGGCCGCCATGGGCGATTTTGTGATTGCGGATTATGTCTGCTCCGTGGACGGCAAAGAAGTG
>JACPXL010000026.1 GCA_016196555.1 Candidatus Omnitrophota bacterium
CATGAGGAGCCCAAAAATCTTTCCGAATATTTCAAAACCACTTATGTGGATACGGGGTTGTTAAAAGCAGGGGATGTGGCGCAGGGTTGTCATGTCATGTCGCCCAGCTATTTGGAAAATCAGCTCGAGCGAAGTCTGGCCAATTTCGGTGTGAAAACCCTCGATATTTATTACCTGCATAATCCGGAGACCCAGCTTGCCGATTTTGATCGTGCCGATTTTATGGAACGGCTGGGACGGGCCTTTGAATGGCTGGAGGAAAAGGTCAACGAGGAAAAAATTCGTATGTATGGGACTGCCACCTGGCAGGGATACCGGGTCCCATCCGGACAAACTGAATATCTTGGGCTGGAAGAAATTTGTGTTTTAGCGCGTCAAATGGGTGGGCCGGAAAATCATTTCAAAGTGGTCCAACTTCCCTTTAACCTGGCCATGCCCGAGGCCTGGGTTTTGCCGAATCAGTCTTTTGGTCCGAATCAGGTTTCCTTTCTTGCTGCTGCAGAACGACTGGGGATAACCACCATTGCCAGCGCGTCGCTTCTTCAGGCCAGACTTGCCGCAAAATTACCGGAATTTTTCACGCGTCATTTTCCGCATTTCAATTCCGCTTCTCAATGCGCTCTGCAATTTGTCCGTTCGGTGCCGGGAATTATCACGGCCCTGGTCGGAATGAAAAACAAAGCCCATCTCAAAGAAAATCTCATGACGGCGAAAGTCCCGCCGCTGACTGAAGACGAATTGATTATGATTTTTCAGAAGACCGAAGACTAATTAGACGAGCGAAGTGTTTATACGAGTGAGAGGCCGCCGTCGGCGATGAGGGTTTGCCCGCAAATCCAGCTGGATTCCGGGGTAAGAAGAAAAGCAACCACGCGGGCCAAATCATCCGGTTCTCCCATTCTTCCTGCAGGAGTTTTCCGAACAATATCTTTTTTGAGTTCGTTGAAATCCGGATAAGATCGAAGGGCATCAGTTTCAACCGCCCCTCCAGAAACACAATTGACCCGGATTTTTTTCGGAGCAAGTTCAACCGCCAAATATTTAACGAGTGTTTCTAGGGCGGCCTTTGAAATCCCAATGGCACCGTAAGAGGGGAGAAAACGATGGGCCCCGAGGCTTGAAATGGCGACCACATTGCCTTCGCCCTTTTTTTCCATCAAGGGAATCACTTTTTTGACCAGAATAAGAAAGGCCTTGGTATTAATTTCGAAGGACAGGTCCCATTGATTGGGTCTGAGCTGATGGACCGGCTTAAATGCTCCGATGGCTGCATTGTGAACCAAAATATCCACGCCGCCAAATTCCTGGACGGCATAGTCAATGAGGGCTTCACAAGCATTGGAATCACCCACATTGGCCTGAAAAGAAACGGCTTTTCCCGATTGTGCGGCGATTGCCTTTACGGTTTCGTCGGCGGCTTCTTGATTGCGGACATAATTGACCACAATGTCGGCACCCATTTCAGCAAGACGGAGACAAATAGCCCGGCCAATTCCGCGTGAACCTCCGGTAACAACCGCTATTTTGTTTTTTAGGGGCTTGGTCATGAGGGTAAAGCATAGACGGGCCCTCCCTAAAAATCAAACAAAAAGATTGCTTCCGGCAGGTTTGCTCTTTGTGCTATAATTCACACACTTTAGATCAGTTTTGAAGACGGGATAACTCAGATTGAACATTCGAAAACTCCAACGCGACCTGCTTGATGGTGTTGTGAGCCGTTTTCCCGGTATCGGTCTTGATAAGCGCGCGGAATTCCTGGTTCAAGTTTTTGAGAACTATCTTCCGCAAAGAAGTCAAATTCTTGATGTCGGAGGTGGATGGGGTTTTTACGCCGACCCGTTAACAAAACGCGGACATCAAGTGACCGTTTTGGACGTAGTCAAGCCGGCTTTTCAAAAGGCCCCCTTGGTTCTTTACGGGGGAGAACGGTTTCCTTTTCCGGACAAAAGTTTTGATGTCAGTATGCTGATCACCGTTCTGCATCATGTGCCGTTTCCGGAAAAAATTATTGCAGAGGTGAAGCGGGTCACCCGCCGATCTGTAGTGCTTGTCGAAGATCTTTATCATCATGCCTTAGGGCGCTGGTGGACAGTCTTAAGGGATCAGCTTTATAATTTTGAATTTTTCGGCCATCCCTGCAATTTTAAGAAAAGGGAAGAGTGGATTTCTCTTTTTGGCAGTTTGGGGTTCTCGCTCAAAGAAGAGCAGAAGGTTTATACCTGGCTTTCGGGTTTGCGCATTTTAAACGGCGTATTCATTTTTAAAACAATATCACCCACATAAGGTGTTTTCGAGTGACTGCAGTTTCGATTGAAAAAATTCTGTCCATAACATCCGGTGAAGGCATTACCGCTTCGGGCCGTATTCCTCTCGAATCAGAATTTTTTCAAGACCATTTTCCTGATTTCCCCATTCTCCCCGGAGTTCTTGCTTTAGAAATGCTCAAACAAACGGCCGAAGCCTATTTAGAAAAAAATAATCCTGAACATACAACGCATTATTTCCTTAGGCAGATTCGTGCCACTCGCTTTTCCATGTATTTGAAGCCTGGCGATGAGTGGGAAAGTCATTTAAAATTGATGGCCACAGAGGGCAATCAAACCCAGTGGCTGGCGGAATTGCTTCATCGGGGCAAGGTTGCGGTATCCGCACAATTGACCATGGAAGGAAAGCCGGTTGTTGAAAAACTGGCAGCTTCCTAATAAAGTAATAAAAATAATTTTTTAAATTCTGCGAGGAGGACAGGTTTAATGGAACAAGAAATCACTTCGAAGGTGCAGGACGTGCTCACAGCTGCGTTAGGGGTTGATCGTCAGGAGGTCCGTCCGGAATCTGCTCTCTCCCGTGATTTGGGTGCGGAATCCATTGATTATATCGATATTATTTTCAGGCTTGAAAAGGCGTTTGATATTAAAATCCCGAGTGGTGAACTTTTCCCAGGAAATATCCTGAATGACGACCGCTATGTGCAAAACGGTGTCGTGACTCCCGCGGGTTTAGACGAATTAAAGGCAAAGGTCCCTTATCTCGATATCGCGGCGTTTGCCCGCGATCCTCAAGTGACCAAGCTGAGCAATTTTTTCACGGTCCAAATGATCATGAATTATATCCAGGATCGTTTGGCCAAAGAAGTGAAAGCCTAAGAGTTTTTGGATTTTAGAATGCGATGGCTCCTCCTCGATGAAGTTGTCGCTATCAGACGTGGTGAATTCGCTCATACTCGCAGTCGTATTCCTGAAACTTCGGTGACCGTTGAGCTGCTTCTGATGGAGATGATGGCCCAGACGGGCGCCCTTTTACTTGGTGCGGAAAAGGATTTTCAAGAAGATTTGGTTTTTGCCAAAATCGAGGAAGCAAGTTTTCATTCCGGATTCGAACCAGATCAAAAGATAGAAATCCGCGCAGTCTCCGACAACCTCCGTCCTGAAGGTGCTTGGTTTCATGCGGAAGTTCATACCGGCAGCCAGAAAATAGCCGGAGGAAGATTTTTTTTAATTAACGTCGGACGTCTTGTTCCGAATCAAACCAAACCCATAACCTTTCATGAAAATTTCATGAACCATTTTCAAATACGCAGAAAAATTCAATGAACCGACGGCGAGTGGTCATTACGGGTTTGGGCCTTTTAACTCCTTCGGGCCGGGGATGGCAGTCGTATTGGCAGGATTTTTTGAAAAGCCATTCCCGTATTCGCCAAATCTCCAGTTTTCAGTTAAACGGTTTTCCTTCCAAATATGCCGGAGAGATTTCTGATTTCGATCCGACCTTCTATATTAAGCAGCGCAAATCCTTAAAAGTAATGTCCCGCGACATTCAATTGTCATTGGCCGCGAGCCAGCTTGCGATTGAAGATGCTTCACTTCAGCTTGAGGCGACTGATCGCAATCGCTTCGGGATTTCACTGGGGCTGGGAATCATCAATAATGATTTGGATGAATTGGGAGTTGGGATTCGTGGCAGCTTGAATCATGAAGGCGATTTTCAAATGAATAAATTCGGCCAGGACGGCATTCGCTCTCTTTTTCCTCTTTGGTTTTTGAAATATTTACCCAATATGCCCGCTTGTCATATTTCCATCACTCATGGCCTGCATGGGCCGAGCAATACGATTACCACTTCATCCGCGGCAAGCACTCAAGCGATCGGAGAAGCTTTTTTGACCATTCAGCGCGGGGACGCTGATTTGATGCTCGCGGGGGGTGCCGATTCCAAAATCAATCCCATGGGAATTTCCCGCTTTCATATGCTGGGCCTTCTTTCGCAGCGCAATGGGACCGCCATTTCTTCTTATTGCCCTTTTGACAAACGTCATGACGGCATTGTGCTCGGTGAAGGGGCGGGGCTTCTGGTACTGGAAGAATGGAGTCATGCCCGGGCAAGAGGGGCAAAAATTTATGGTGAAATTTTAGGTTACGGATCTTCTTCGGATTTTAATTATGATCCCCGTTCCATCGAAGATTTTACCGGAAAAAAATTGGCCATGTCCCGCGCGCTTCATAATGGAAACATAGAACCTAAAGAAATTGATTTTCTCATGGCCAACGGCAGCGGTCTTCCTTCCGAAGATATTCAGGAAGCACGGGCCGTGGAATCGGTTTTTCAGGAAGCCCTGGGAAATCTGAAAATTACCGCCACCAAGCCCATTACCGGGCATTTGGTTTACGGTGCCGGCGGCGTTGAAATGGCCGGCGCACTTCTTTCATTAGTCAATCGCGTGATTCCGCCGATTGCTCATTTTGAATCGCCTGATCCCGAATGTGATTTGCCTTTTGTAAAATCCGAACCTTACAGCGGGGAACTCAATTCTTTTCTTTTCAATTCATTCGGTTTTGGCGGACAGAATGCTTCGCTTGCAGTACGGAGAGCTGAATCGTGAGCCAAACTCGCCGGGTTGTGATTACGGGAATCGGAGCCGTCACTCCGCTTGGACTTTCGGTCCATGATACTTGGAAAGGCCTTCTTCGCGGTCAGTCCGGAATTGGCCCCATCACTGTTTTTGATGCGGAAGAATTTCCTTCTCGAATTGCCGGCGAAGTCAAAGATTTCGATTTCGAAAAATGGTGCCGGCGAGATCCCGCCTTAGATTGCGCCGGAAGAAGCACTTTTTTTGCCCTCAAAGCGGCGGATGAAGCATTCCGCGATTCTTATTTACGGCCTTTCAATATCAATTCGGAACGTTTCGGAATTTATTTCGGAGCCGGTGACAGCGGCATTGATTTTAGTTCTTTTGTCAAAACCGTTTCCTCTTCCTGGGGCAAAAACGGTTCGGTGGTGGACAAGGCGCTGTATTTAGAATCTTCTTCGCAGCATATGAATGCACTTCGCGAATTGGAATCGCAGCCTTTCATGACCGTCACTCATATTGCGCGCTATTTCGATATTCGCGGTCCCGTTTGCAATTGCCTGACTGCCTGTGCTGCTTCTAGTCAGGCTATTGGAGAAGGTTCGGAATGGATACGGACTGGTTATGCGGACATTGTAATGTCCGGCGGTTCTCATTCCATGATTTATCCTCTGGGTGTGGCCGGCTTCAGCCTTTTGACCGCATTGTCCACGCGAAATGATGAACCTAAAAAAGCCTCCCGCCCCTTTGAAAAACATCGGGATGGATTTGTGCTGGGCGAAGGTGCTGCGGTGGTAATTCTAGAAGAATTAAATCATGCCATCAAACGCGGTGCGAAAATTTACGGAGAAGTTGTGGGGTATGGTTCAACCGCCGATGCCTTTCGCCTGACCGATATGGATCCCGAAGCCAAGCAAGCGACGAGGGCCATTAAGATTGCCATGCAAAAAGCGGAAATCACGCCCGACGATGTGGATTATATCAACGCCCACGGAACAGCGACATCAGTGAATGATTCCATTGAAACTTTGGCCATCAAAAAAGCCCTGGGAAAGCGCGCTTATGAAATTCCGGTCAGTTCCATTAAATCCATGGTGGGGCATATGATTGCTGCGGCCGGAGCATTGGAAGTGATTGTTTGTCTTTTATCCATGCGGGATTCTTTGATTCCTCCCACCATCAATTATGAAGAGCCGGACCCGGAATGTGATTTGGATTATGTACCCAATGTCCTGCGTGAAACGGGAGTCCGGGTGGCCCTTTCCAATTCATTCGGCTTTGGCGGACAAAATATTTGCCTCGCCCTTAAAAAAGTTTCAGACTCTGAAGGCGGCCGATGAGCGCGCGCAAAACAATTTTTTTAACGGGAGTCACGGGGACGCTTGGAAAAGAAATTGTCAAAAAACTTTTGATCACGACGGACGACCATTTGTATTTGCTCATCCGCCGAAAAAACCGGTTTACGCATTGGGACCGGGTCCGGAAAATTTTAGCGGAAATGGGCCTGGAGATTTTTCTCGGAACACGGGTCCAAGTGATGGAAGGCGACATCACGCGTCCTGGATTTGGTTTGGAACCCCATGATTTGGAAATTTTACAGCGGGAAGTGACCGAATTTTATCATATTGCGGCACTGACTGCATTGAACGGATCAGAAGCCGAGTGCATGCGCATCAATGTCGGAGGTACGGAAGAAGCTTTAAAATTGGCTTGGCAGTTTCGTAAAAGCGGCTGTTTAGAACGGTTTTTTTATTTCAGTACGGCTTATGTTTCCGGAAGCCTGCGGCGATTTACGGCCCTGGAGGATGAACTTCCGGAGCAGCCTTATCACGCCAATTTTTATGAATCCAGCAAATACAGGGCTGAATCCAAAGTCCGTGAAGCCATGCATGCCGGACTTCCCGTTACGATTTTTCGTCCCAGCATTGTGGTTGGCCACTCCCAGACCGGCGCTGTTTCGGAATTCAATGTCATTTATCCTTTTATGAAACTTTTTGTTCACGGCCTTTTGTCCAAATTGCCGACCCGTCTGGAAAATTCATTTAATATTGTGCCGATTGATTTTGTTGTGGATGCGGCCTTGGCCATTGCCCGCCAGGAGAATTCCGTGGGCCGGACATTCCATCTCGTCACTCAGCAGCCTCCCACCATGGAGACTTTGCTGGAGCTCAAAGAAGCGGAGTATCCGGAAATTCCTGATTTTGAAATTCTGGACCCCGACACTTTTTCCAAAGAGGCTTTGGCCTCCAATGAACAATTCGTTTATGAAATGCTGGCGCCGTATTTAGGCTATCTCAATGGCTTGCTGGGTTTTGATACGACTAATACGGAAAAGGCGCTGGAGGGAACTGGAGTTAAATTTCCTAAAACGGATTATGATTTCTGCAGGACGATTTTTCAATACGCGGTTAACAGCGGCTATTTGATAGTTCCACAAAAAGCGTAAGGCTGAGGTCTAACGCCATTTCGTTTCTCCCTTTGTCGCGGCGACCTTCGCCGCATCCAGCAAAATCCCCACAATCCATAATGCCGCCAGCGGATGAAGCAGGGCATAGATTTTTTTTGCCTTCACAATGCTGGAAGCTGTGGCGCAAATCAGCAAAATAAAGAGTATCGTCGCAAGCGGGAGTTTTATATTATTTCCTACAAAGAAAATTGCGGCAAAGGGGAGAACAGAAAACACGAAAACATCGGCCGCTTTCAAAAGCAAATGCCAGAAGTTTTTCCGGAAAGCGTGAAGGTATATTCTTCGCCATCCTCTCCAAATGGTTTGGGCGGAGTCATACATCCGGGTGCCGAAAATATTGACGCCTAACATGCATTTGGCGCGGCCGCCGCTTTCTTTGGTTTTTTTTATCAGCGCAAAATCTTCCAAAAATTCTTCCCGAACGGCACTGTGTCCTCCCAGAGTTTCATACATGGAGCGCCGGATCAAAAGAAATTGGCCATTGGCAAAATGCATTTTGCTGTGCGGATCATTGATTTTTTCCATGGGAAACCATAATCCGATAAAACTCATAGCACAGGGCTGAATGAGATGTTCCAAGAAACTTGCGGTCAGGCAGCGTGGCAAAAGAGTCAGAAAATCCAGATTTTGAGACAAGACTTGATGCATCACCTGGGAAAGGGCCGCAGGCTCGTGACGTGTGTCCGCATCGGTGAATAAGAACCAGTCTCCTTTGGCCAAAGCAGCCGCCGAATGAAGTGCAAAATTTTTCCCGGTCCATCTTTGAGGAGTCGGCGGCACATTTAGATGAGATAATTGGGACGATCCCTTCCGCATCTCTTCAATGATTTTCAGGGTCGAATCGGTTGAATTATCATTGGCAACCACGATTTCAAAGTCCGGATACTCCTGACTGAGCAGAGATTTCAGGCACGAACCAATATTGGTCTCTTCATTTTTGGCCGGAACAATAATCGAAACGAACGGGGGATTTTGAAATGTCCGGACGGTTTCGTTAGGAAGAGGGGGAGTTCCCCAAAGCATTTTTAAGGCTTGGACACTTCGTTGGGCCCAGACCACAAAAATAAGCCCATAAAATAAAGTCCATGGATTCACTGGCCATTCCATAGCGGCAAATCTTATCACGATGTTCTATGAGGAGCCAGAATTATTAGGCGTTATGTTTTGATCAAAGATGATCTCTAATACTATGGCCTGATATTTTTATGGGTTTAAATTGCGTTGACACTCCATTTCAAGGCCATTAAGATACTTCCTTTTCACCTCAAAAATAGATTCTAAGAAGATATCTTGTCGGGTGTTATGATTCGAAGCATGACGGCTTTTGTCCGGACGGTGGCCTCTCCCAGAGAGAAAAGCTGGGTGGTGGAAATACGCTCGCTTAATCACCGCTATTTTGAATTTTCCATGAAGTCGCCGGCGGTTTTATTCCCCTTGGAAAACCGGATCCGAGAACTAGTGCAGCAAAAAATGAAACGGGGTAAGATCACTCTTTCGATCACTCAAAATAGTGAATCCGAAGACGGCGCCCAGTTGAAGCTCAATGAAAAAGCGGTCCAGCGTTATCTTGATGCTGTCAGCAAACTGCAAAAACGTTTTAAATTGAAAATGGACCTTTCGGCCCAGGAAGTGCTTAGACTTCCAGAGATTTTTGAAGTCGAGCGCGCGACTGAGGAAGATGCCGAAAAAATTTGGCCCCAGCTTGAAAAAGCCCTGAAGCGCGCTTTGGAAAGCGCCATTCATGCCAAGGAAAGAGAAGGAAAGAAACTTGGCGCGGATGTGACGGAACGCCTGACTCAGATTGAAAAGGCGGTTCATCAAATCGAAAATCACACGAAGGATCGTGAAGGGCGTTATTTTAAAAAGCTCAGCGAACGGGTAGGACAGATTTTGCAGGAGCAGGCACTGGACGCCGAGAGGGTTTATCGCGAGGTGGCCTTTCTTGCTGAGCGCAGTGACATTACCGAAGAAATTGTCCGGATCAAAAGCCATTTAAATTTGTTCCGCAGCCGGTTGCACGGCAGCTCGGAAATCGGCCGTGAACTTGATTTTCTCTGCCAGGAGATGTTCCGGGAAATCAATACCATGGGAGCAAAGGCGCAGTTTTTTGAGATTTCCCGTCAAACCGTTTTTGTTAAGGGAGAGCTTGAGAAGATTCGTGAGCAAGTCCAAAACATCGAATAAAGAGCCGGCTGCCCCGGGAATTTTGGTGATTTTGTCCGCTCCATCGGGCTGCGGCAAAACCACGATTGTTGACCGGCTGCTCAAACGACATCTCGACTGGCTTCGCTCGATTTCGATGACCACGCGCCAGCCAAGGCTTGGAGAAAAAAATGGCGTGGATTATTTTTTTGTAACGCCCAAACAATTTGCCGAGGCAGAACAAAATGGCGATTTGCTGGAATCGGCAGCCGTTTTTGATCATGTTTACGGGACACCCAAAAGCTTCATTCTAGATTCTTTGAAAAAAGGCAAAAATATTTTAATGGCCATTGACGTGCAGGGGGCCAAAAAAACCAAGAAGGCCATGGGGAAGTCGGCCCGGATTCTGACGCTTTTTATTTTGCCGCCGTCGGTGAAGGTGCTGCGTGAAAGGCTGGAAGGCCGCAAAACGGAGTCCCCAGAAGAAATCCAGCGGCGTATTGAAATTGCCCAGGATGAAATTAAAGAAGCCAGTTTTTATGACAACACCGTAGTCAATCAGAATCTCGAAGAAACAGTCCACGAAATTGAAGATTTAATCGAAAAATTCCAAAAGGGGTAACCCCTATGGAGATAAGGAGAATTAACCATGTCGTATATTCCGCTCGAAAAGTTAGTCACAGAAAAGTCGTCAAGCCTCTTTAAACTCGTACTGCTTGCCGCTGCACGTGCCAATGAATTAGCGCAAGGGGCCCAGCCTCTGATTAAATCGGAATCCAAAAAAGTTTCGACCATTGCACTTCAGGAAATCGCAGGGGGAGTGGTGTATTATGAAGAAAATGCCGGCAAAGGAAAAAAGACTCAAGCATAAAGTTGTTCTCCATGTTTTAACGGGGAGCATCGCTGCCTATAAGGCCGGTGATTTGATTCAATCTCTCCGCGAAGAAGGGGCGCGGGTTATTTGCGTGATGACGGAATCCGCAAAGAAATTTGTTACGCCTCTTACGATTAGGGCGCTCAGTGGAGAAACGGTTTATCACGATTTTTTCTCGCCAGACACTCCTTATGATGTGCTGCATACTTCTTTGGCGGAACAAGCGGACATCATTTTGGCGGCACCGGCATCGGCCAACTTTATTGCCCGGCTCGCTGCAGGAATGGCCGACGATTTGGCGAGCTGCACGATTTTAGCGGCGGCTTGTCCTATTGTGATTGCCCCGGCCATGAATGATCAAATGTACGCCCATCCCTTGACGCAGAAAAATATTCAGACCCTGAAGAATATTTCTTATCACTTTATCGATCCGGTGAAAGGGTATTTGGTTTGCGGCAAAGAAGCGATGGGACATATTTCTGACGCCGAAACCATTATCTCCTCTCTTCACAAAATACTTTGAAAAAAATTCTCATCACCGCAGGTCCTACACGCGAATTGCTTGATCCCGTAAGATTTCTCTCTAATCTTTCCACCGGAGAAATGGGCTATGCCCTTGCAAAAACGGCCCGGAAGATGAAACATCAAGTGACCTTAATCAGCGGCCCCGTGGCCCTCGAAGCTCCCGCCGGCGTCAAACTGGTCCGGGTGACGAGTGCCGCAGAAATGAAAAAAGCCTGCCAGCGTTATTTTCCCAGCCATGATGTTCTGATCATGACCGCCGCGGTTTGTGATTTTACGGCCGCCTCCAAACACCGACATAAAATTCACCGGACTCATACAAAACAGCTTCTTCTTAAACAAACGCCGGATATTGTCGCAGGACTCGCCAAGAAAAAAGGCAAGCGGGTTGTCATTGGCTTTTGCCTTGAAACTGAGGATTGGCTCAAGCGTGCTCAGGAAAAATTACAGCGTAAGCAATTAAACGGAATCGTGGCGAACTATTACAAACCTGGTTTTTATGTTCCTTTCGGAAAGCAGAAAATCACCACGGCTTTCATCCGTCCGGACGCCTTGCCCTTACGGCTTACCCAGCGGTCAAAACCTGAAATTTCACGGCGGCTTTTGGAATGGATCAAAGATCTGGAAAAGCTTCAGTTGCAGGATAAAAAATAGCTTCGAAAATTTCAAAGCATGGCTATAATAATCGGATGTCTACGTTCTATTTCTCAATATAAACTTTCAAAGGAGATGGGGTCATGAAAATGCGCATTTTGAAGCTGGGTACTTGGGCCGTAATGATGACTGTTATTTTTGCCGGATGTGCGACTGAAACGGGTGGATTATCCGAACGTGAAACAGGAGCTCTTCTTGGAGGCGGTACCGGTGCCGGCTTGGGTGCCATTATCGGAAGTCAAAGCGGGCATACCGGCGCGGGGACAGCGATCGGGGCCGGAGCCGGCGCTTTGGCGGGAGCCTTAATCGGCGAATCCGCTCGCCGTCAAAAAGAACAAACCAAAAAAGAAATCCGCCAGGAAATGATGCAGCAGCAATATCAAGGCCAGTATGCACCTCAACCTTATTACGGTGCTCCTCAACAGCAGCCGGCTTATCAACCGCCTCCGGCGCAAGGTCAGGAAGTTCATACCAAATATAATCCCCGAACCGGGCAGACTTTCCCTGATCGTTATAAATACGATCCGAATACGGGCGAAGAACTGCAACCTCTTCGTTGATTGATTTTGAAACGTAAAAAATTCCGAAGAATTGGGATTTTGACCGGGGGAGGAGACTGTCCCGGATTAAATGCGGTCATCCGCTCGGTGACGAAAACCGCCATTTATGATTATGGTTATGAGGTTTTCGGAATTGAAGATGGTTATGCCGGCCTGATCGAAAAGCGCGGTTTTGATCTGAATTCAGACATTGTTTCAGGGATTCTAACTCACGGGGGTACGATTCTCGGCACTTCCAACCGCGCTAATCCATTTTATAGCGCCCATTCTCGAGGGAAAAAAATTGTTTTTGAAGACGAATCGGTGCGTGCAGTCCGCCATTATAAAGAATGGGGATTGGATGGCTTGGTGATTGTCGGTGGCGACGGGACTTTAGGGATTGCTCATAAGCTGGCAAAAAAGGGTATTGCTGTGGTGGGCATTCCCAAAACAATTGATAATGACGTTTGGGGAACGGATTTTTCCTTTGGTTTTCATACGGCTGTTTCTATTGCTACGGAGGCCCTGGACCGTCTGCATACCACGGCGGCAGCCCATCGCCGGGTGATGATTTTGGAAGTGATGGGACGGGAAGCCGGCTGGATTGCTCTTTATTCAGGGGCGGCTGGGGGTGCCGACGTAATTTTAATTCCCGAAATTCCTTACCAGTTTAATTCAGTCTGTGAAAAAATAAATGCCCGCTTAAAACAAGGCAAGCGTTTTAGTTTGATCGTCGTCGCTGAAGGGGCTTATGAAAAGGGCGGTTCTCCCATTATTCAGAGAGAAGACAAAAAAAATCGTTATCCGGTTAAACTTGGCGGCGTCGGTCCTTGGCTGGCCCAAAAAATAGAAAAACAAACAGGAATGGAAGCTCGCGCTGCAGTCCTTGGACATATTCAGCGCGGTGGATCGCCGATTCCTTTTGACCGTAATATGGGGACTCTTTTCGGAAAAAAAGCGGTGGAGCTCATCAGCCAAAATAATTTTGATCGAATGGTTTGTTTGTCCAATCAAAAAATTAAATCAATTCCGCTGGAAAGTGTCATTCGTTCCCGTAAAATGGTGCCCCGGCAGCATCCTTTGATAGAAGCTGCAAAATCGGTGGGAACTTCATTCGGCGTTTAATTTGGGGCGCGGCCCCATAGGGGCTGCAAGAAATATCGGAGTGGCTAAGGCCATCATGGATGACATGGCGTTCAAAATTAAAGCAGATTTTTTGAAAGGATTGGCTCACTCTATCCGCCTTCAAGTGATTGAATATTTAAAAAATGGAGAAGCGAGTGTGGGGAAGCTCGTTAAGGAGTTGGGTGTCGAGCAATCCAATCTTTCCCGGCATTTGGCTACGCTGAGAGAATTAGGAATTCTTGAAGCGCGTCAGGAAAAAACGACGGTTTATTACAGCATTCACGATCATGACATCTTTAAAGTCTTAAGACCCATTGCCGAATTACTAAGAAAGAAGCTCAAGAGAAGTGAGAAACTGCTCGAAAGCCTGGGTAAAGAATAAAAACGGAGAGTCGCGGATCCGCGGTTTTTTTTAGGCACAATATATGAGTCTATGCTCATATAGAAATATTCATATGGGATAATTAAAAGCAGCCAAATCGAAAGGGAGGGATAAGAATGGCAAATACAGCATCCCTGTTTTGATAACATCTGAGCGGATGCGATGTTTCATGGGGGTAAGCGAAACTACGGACTGGAAAGATCACCGATTTTATAACCTTTCATCTTCGCCTTCCCCCGAAAAAAACACACAATCCCATTATCGTTATAAATTAAGGCCAACATCAAAAATTTTGAACTTACACATCATCGTAGTCGGACATCAAGTCCGGTGCAATGAGTGCTGGTGCATTAGCTCCGGCAAAAGAGCGCCGGTAAATTACGAAGGGGAAAAATGATACTAAAGCCGAAACTTCTTACGACCTTAAAAGATTATTCCATGCAAACGCTTCTTTCAGATCTTATTGCCGGTGTCATCGTAGGAGTTGTGGCCATCCCGCTTGCGATTGCTTTTGCCATTGCCTCAGGAGTTTCCCCTGAAAAAGGGCTATTTACCGCGATTGTGGCCGGGTTTCTTGTTTCGACTTTTGGGGGGAGCCGTGTTCAAATCGGCGGCCCGACAGGGGCCTTTGTAGTGATCGTTTACGGTATTGTGCATAAGTATGGGATGGACGGGCTTGTCATCTCGACTTTTATCGCAGGAATTCTTCTTTTGATTATGGGCTTTGCGAAATTCGGCACGATCATTAAATTCATTCCCCGCACGGTCATCGTGGGATTCACAAGCGGCATTGCCGTAGTTATTTTTTCATCTCAAGTCAAAGACTTCCTAGGCTTGAGAGTGGATAAAGTTCCGGCCGAATTTTTCGAAAAATGGCGCGTCTTTTTTGAACATATGGGAACGGTGAATTATTACGCCTTGTTTCTGGCTCTTTTAACCCTTTTGATTATTGTATTCTGGCCCAGGGTTTCCCATAAAGTCCCGGGATCTCTCGTGGCTATTATTTTTACCTCCATACTCGCTGCGCTTTTTCATATACCCGTTGAAACTATTGGGAGCCGGTTTGGAGAACTTCCTCACATGCTGCCGGTTCCCCAGATTCCAAAATTGGACATAAACACGATCCGAAATCTTTTTCATCCTGCGTTTATGATTGCGCTTCTTGGCGCCATCGAGTCCCTTCTATCGGCGGTGGTTTCCGATGGTATGATCGGCGGGCGGCACCGTTCCAACATGGAACTTATTGGGCAGGGAGTGGCTAATATAGGATCGGCCCTGTTTGGCGGAATGCCCGCCACTGGGGCGATTGCGCGGACCGTGACTAATATCAAGAATGGAGGAAGAACACCAGTTGCCGGGATAGTTCATGCCCTAACTGTTCTTCTGATCATGTTGTTCTTTGGACGGTGGATCAAGATTGTCCCTTTAGCATGTCTCGCCGGAATCCTTGTCATTGTGGCTTATCATATGAGCGAATGGCACTCCTTCCTTGAACTTTGCAAAGGTGCAAGAGGCGGGATCGTGGTTCTTCTGGCAACATTTCTTGTGACGGTGATCGTTGATCTGACTGTAGCGATTCAACTGGGCATCGTGCTGGCCGCATTTCTTTTTATCAAGCGGATGGCAACGGTCACCAATGTCAAGTTTATGGCCAGAGAAATTGAAGAGGAGGAGAGTGCAGAAGAGCGTCCTATCAATAAATTTGTTGTTCCTGCCGGCGTTGAAGTTTACGAGGTGGACGGCCCGCTATTTTTTGGGGCAGCAAACCAGCTCGACGAAGTCGATCGGGCACTCCGCGAAAAACCCAAGGTCCGTATCCTGAGATTGCGGGATGTGCCTCTTATCGATTCGACGGGAATGCACGCCTTAAAGAGTTTTTATCACCGGTGCAAAAATAGCCACATCCATCTTATTATCACCGGCCTGCATGTCCAGCCTCTCAACGAGATGATAAAGACAAATCTTTATGAGCTGATCGGTGAAGAAAATGTGTTTCAAAATATGAAAGATGCTTTGAGCCGTGCCGGGGAACTTATCGGGAAGGGAAAATCTTGAACTTTTTTTGAAAAGGGAGCAGCATTCATGCAGATTTCGGTTCGTGACATTATTAGGATCTTTCAAGTCGAAGAAAAAACAATCTATGGCTGGATCGCAAAAAAGAAAATGCCTTGCATGAAAGTCAACGAGCAATACCGGTTTAATTACGTCGAGCTTCTGGAATGGGCGCTTAAAAATAGGATCTCGCTCACGGGTGATATTTTAGCATTAGGCGAGCATCAACCGAACGGGCTCTGCATTTTGAGTGATGCCTTGAAAGTGGGCGGTGTTTATTACGATGTCCAGGGCAGGAACAGAGAAGAGGTTTTAAAAAATGTGATCGAGCTTTTGCCTCTTCCGCTTGAAATGGATAAAAAGTCGCTTCTTGAAATGTTCCTGGCAAGGGAAGCGATGGAGTCGACAGCGGTCGGCAATGGTATCGCATTGCCGCATTTACGCCGTCCCACGGTTCTTAACGTCGAAGAGCCTTTGGTCAGTTTATGCTTTTTAAAAAATGCCGTCGACTTTAACGCTTCTGATCGCAAGCCTGTCTCCATTCTTTTCGCATTAGTGAGCCCCTCCACGAAGATGCATCTTTTAATTTTGTCGCGTCTTTCCTTTTGTTTGCAAGATCCTGGTTTTCAAAAATACCTGCACAGGAAAGCCCCGAAGGAACAGATTGTAGCCGAGACGATCGTGGTCGAATCCCGTCTGGCCTTGCAAAGAAAAGCCAGTGGCAAAACTAAAAATAAACCGGGCCCGTAGCATGAAACTTTTTCTATTGAGTTTGGAGGTTCTTGCGTTTTCAGCGTTTTTGGTTTTATTTTTGGGCCGTTTTAGAACGTTTTGCCATTGGATTTTTGTCGCCTCGCTTACGATCGCCTGCGGTTTAATTCTTTTTGCTTCTTTCCGTTTTCTACGGGGAGATATTTCTGTTTTTCGTATCCTTTGGCCCGTGCCCTTGGGAGAATTCAGTGTTGGATTAGATCCTTTAAGCGCTTTTTTTCTCATGACGATCGCCTGCGTTTCCCTGGCCTCGGGGATTTATGGTTGCGGTTACTTGCAGGAGCATCACGAAAAAAAGAATCTTGGTGCTCATTATTTTTTTTATCTTTTATTGATCACGTCGCTTTTATTAGTCGTGACGGCCAAAAACTCGATCCTTTTTTTGTTTGCGTGGGAAATCATGACCGTCTGCTCTTATTTTTTAGTGACATTTTATGATGAAAAACGCTCTGTCCGGGACGCCGGGATTCTTTATCTCATCGTGACCCATTGCGGGACCTTTTGTCTACTCGCGATGTTTGCTCTGATGGGCCATACGGCAGGATCGATGGATTTTGACCAAATAGCTCTCGCCCATTACACGCCAGTGCTGAGCGGGGTTCTTTTTGCGCTGGGACTGACCGGTTTTGGAGTAAAAGCGGGATTTTTTCCGGTTCATATTTGGTTGCCTCATGCGCATCCGGCGGCACCCAGCCATGTTTCAGCAATTCTTTCAGGGCTTGTGATCAAGACTGGCATTTACGGCCTTCTGCGGATTATTTTTATCATGAAAGACATGCCTTTGTGGAGTGGCCCCGTGGTACTTGCAATCGGAGCGGTTTCCGGTATTCTCGGCGTTTTGTACGCGCTTGGTCAGCATGAGATCAAGAGATTGCTTGCTTATCACAGCATCGAAAATATAGGGATCATTGCTCTGGGAATTGGGATTGGTCTTCTGGGAAATGCTTCTCATCATGAATCCATCGCGCTCGTTGGATATGCAGGAGCGCTTTTGCATGTGCTCAACCATGCGATTTTTAAGAGCCTGCTCTTCTTAAGCGCCGGTTCAGTGATTCGTTCGACCGGCACAGGGGAGATCGACGAGATGGGAGGGCTTCTTAAATTCCTTCCCTTTACGGGACATTTATTTTTAATCGGTTCTTTGTCCATATGCGGGCTGCCGCTCTTCAACGGATTTGTGAGCGAGTGGCTGGTTTATCGGGCTCTTTTTGACGGTGCGATTCATTTTCACAAATTGGGAATTATTTTAGCTGTGACGGCACTCGTCTCTTTAGCGCTTATCGGCGGACTGGCAGCCATTTGTTTTGCGAAAGCATTTGGTGTTATTTTTTTGGGACAAAACAGATCGCACCAACCCAGCGTTTATAAAGAAAACCCAGGAATGATGTGGGGCCCTATGGCGTTTTTGGCTACAATTTGCGTGTGGATTGGACTGTTTCCAAAAGCGATCGTATCGTTTTCGCTGACAAGCGCCCATTTCCTTCTCACCACAAAACCTTTACCCGCTCAAATGGCATCACTTCTTCAGCCAATTTCATCTTTCACGAAAGTCTTTTATGTATTTTTGCTGGTTTTAGGTTTGCTGGTTTTATTGAGGGCGCTTTTGATCAAGCGATATCCTGCGAAGAATGTAGGGACATGGGCCTGTGGGTACGCGTCGCTTTCGCCACGTATGCAATACACGGCCTCATCCTTTGCAGAACCGATATTACGGGTTTTTAAGAGGGTGGTGTGCTTTAGAGTTCATCGTTCCGTCAAGCTGCGGAATGATTTGCCCGAAGATCTTGAGCTTTCCACAAAAGTGGTAGATACGCCAGAGCATTTTGTTTTTCGTCCCACTCTTGTCATGCTAAAAAGAATTTCCAAGCTGTTACTCAAATTGCAAAGCGGACATATTCCACAATATCTTTTTTATATCCTTTTGGGCTTGGTGGCTCTGCTGCTTTGGAAATTTCCATGGAGGACATAGGAAAATGAGCGCCGTCGTTTCTGTCCTAGCGCGTCTTGCAGTGTGTCTTTTATTTTCTCCGTTTCTTTTGGGAGTGATCGCGAAAACGAAGGCTTTTTTTGCCGGGAAAAAAGGTCCGCCGCTCCTGCAGCCTTATTATGATATTTTAAAACTCCTCCAAAAAGGCAGCGTCTACAGTGTAACCACAACCTGGATCTTTCGTGCCGCACCTTTGATTTCCTTCGCATCTGTGTTGGTTTCGTCTTTTTTAATTCCATTCGGAGGTTTGAAAGCGCCCGTTCAATTCTGGGGAGATGGGCTTCTTTTTGCCTATCTTTTTGGTCTGGCCCGATTTTTTACTATTCTGGCTGCGCTCGATACGGGATCGAGTTTTGAAGGAATGGGTGCAAGCCGTGAGGCTGTATTTTCTTGCCTTTCGGAGGTTGTTCTCTTCCTGAATTTTGCAGCGTTGGCGATCCTGTCAAAAAGCTTCTCTTTATCCCAAATGATCGGAGAAAGCTGGGGGTCTTCATGGCGGGCATCGGGGCCGTCTTTAATCCTTGTTCTGGCAAGCTATTTTATGATTCTTCTTGTCGAGAATTCGCGTATTCCCATTGATGACCCCGTGACTCATCTGGAGCTGACTATGATCCATGAGGTGATGGTCCTGGACCATAGCGGACCCGATTTTGCCTTTATTTTGCACGCCGGCGCGATCAAACTTTTTGTGCTGGGAAGTTTTCTTGTCACAATCCTTATCCCGTTTCAATCCCATAATCGGATGATTGATGCGGCCGTTTTCCTGGCCGGAATGACAGGACTCGCTGTCGCGATTGGAATTGTGGAATCTGCTATGGCGCGTTTAAGGCTCAACCGGGTTCCTTCTTTTATTACAGGTTCTTTTGTCCTGGCACTCTTCGGCTTGATCATCGCGCTTGCGAGGGTTTCGTGACTCCGCTTTGGCTGGATATGGCACTGGCAGTTATTGTGATCCTGGCGATTTGTCTTTTAGGCACCAGCCGGCTGGGTTCGATTATTCAATTGTTTGCGTTTCAATCTTTCATTTTAGCCTTTGTTCCCTTTATGATCGGCGGCGGAATCGGGCCGCATAAAATCGTCATTGCAGGCGGGACCCTTCTTATTAAAGTTATTTTTATTCCCGCCATGCTCCTTTGGGCGGTCCGGCACGTATCGATTCGCCGGGACTCGCCCGGTATTTTGGGTGTCAGCGCAAGCCTTTTGCTGGGCGGATGTTTGGTCGGGCTTTCTTTTTTTCTGTCCTCCCGGCTTATTTTCCCCGGAAACCCTTTTTCGGATTTGCTCATTCCTTCGGCCTTTTCAACCCTGTTTATTGGATTTTTAGTGATCATCAGCCGTACCAAGGCGATCACTCAGGTTGTGGGATACCTCGTGATGGAAAACGGTATCTTTCTTTTTGCGCTTTTATTGTTTGAAACAACTCCGCTTCTCGTAGAGCTTGGGATTTTTTTGGATATCTTTGTGGGTGTTTTTGTCATGGGCATCATTATGAATCATATCCAGAATGAATTTGATCATATGGATACATCGCAGCTTATATCTCTGAAAGAGTGATTGATGATTTTTCTTGTCTTGGGCTTGCCTTTAGCAGGGGGAGGGTTGGAGCTTATTCTGTCAAAAAACGGGTTGAGAAATGCTGTCCTCTTTTTTGTCGCGCTGGCCCATTTAATTTGTGTGGCAAGTTTTTGGCTGAGTCCACCCCAAGCTGTCGTGAACGATTTTCTTGGGCTGGATTCCTTTGGCCTTCTCATTCTTTCTATCGTGAGCGTGCTGTTTTTTGCAGTTTCGTTTTATGCGGCAGGTTATGTTGGGAATGAAAAAGGACGTTCCAATCGTGTTTTCACCGCGTGTCTTTTGTTTCTTCTTTTCTCAATGACGCTTGTGAGTGTAAGCCAGCATCTCGGGTTTTTTTGGGTGGCGGTGGCATCAACCACCTTGATGAGTGCACCTCTAATTAATTTCCATCATCGTCCGCAAACCCTTGAGGCGACTTGGAAATTTCTTGTGATCGGTTCCGTGGGTATTGCCCTTGCGCTTTTGGGGACTTTTTTTCTCGCCATTTCCGCGCTCCAAATCAAGAGTTTGGTTTTAAGCGATGTGCTAGCCCAAGCCGCTTTGCTTTCGACCCCTTGGTTGAAAGTAGCGGTCATTTTTCTTGTGGTTGGTTACGGCACAAAAATGGGGCTTGTGCCCATGCATGGCTGGAAGCCGGACGCTTACGGAGAAGCCCCCGGACCTGTCGGCGCACTCTTGGCCGGGGGTGTGACAAACTGCGCATTTTTGGCGTTCTTAAGGATCAGTCAAATATGTGATGCGGCTAATCAGACAGAGTTTTTAAGGCCGATCTTATTGGCTCTCGGGATAGTGTCTATCGCTTTCGCTTCTTTTTTTATGTTAGGGCAAATGGATTTCAACCGCTTATTGGCCTATTCCAGCATTGAGCATATGGGGATTCTCATTCTGGGCATCGGCCTCGGAGGGAGCGGGCTTTATGGAAGCCTGTTTCATGCGGTGAATAATGCATTCTCAAAGGGACTGATCTTTTTGCTTTCAGGGAATCTTTATCAAAAATACCATAGCAAATGTATAACCGATATTCATGGAGTTGTGAAAGCTTTTCCGTTTACAGGGGGGCTATTAATGGTGGCTTTACTCGCAGTAACGGGGATCCCTCCTTTTGGCACTTTTTTTAGCGAATTTATGATTTTAACCGCCGCTCTTACAAGCCGCCATTATGGGCTCGCTTTTTTTTACCTTTTATTTTTATCGATTGTCTTTATCGCAATGACATCGACTGTTTTGAAAATGGCGAGAGGACTTCCTGAAGACGGGGGAGTGTCCAGAACTCAAAAAGAATCTTGGATCACCACGATTTCGCCTTTGTTTTTAGCGGGCGTAGCGCTTCTGCTCGGACTTTACGTTCCCTCATTTTTGGATCAGGCGCTGCGAAAATCGAGCGCTCTTTTAGGGAGCTGATGCGCCATATGCCAAACCGGAAATTGACCGTTAGAAATAATCAAAGGTGGGAGATGGACCGGGTTCCTTTGCTGGAGGAAGGACTATTCAGGAAACGAATTCTCGAAGAAGCCGGGTC
>JACPXL010000013.1 GCA_016196555.1 Candidatus Omnitrophota bacterium
AAGGTCTTCGTAGGGATCAAAAGCGCTTCCTCCCTGAGAATAAGTCCGGATATGATCAACTTTGAACGGCGCTTTGGCCTGATATTCATAAATATTGCGCTGAATTTCTTTGTCGTCATCATTCATGACCGATGCGTAAGTGACTTTATCGCCCTGGTCATTGTAATGAGAAACAAGATTAAGATGATCATTGCCTATCTTGCTCAGCAGATTAGTTTCAGTACGGTCTTTTACGGCAATGGCTGAATCCACGCCGGAATCTTCTTTCACTTGATATTGCCGGCTGCTTTCAATTGTTTTGGATTCATCGGAAATAGTCGCACCGTCGTCAGTCCGGTAATGATTGAAGGTATAACCCACCAGGCGCTCCGCATCATCGTAATTGACGTTATACATAATCCGGCGGCCGGAAATATCGAACAACTGCTCCGTGAGTTTTTTGTCATCACTGATCATCGATGAACTTAAAGCAGATTCTGTACGGTTGTTCGGATTGGCATCAAAGGTCGAAGCATCGGCGCCGCTTCCCCGGACTCCGTAGAAAACCTGCCGGTCAAGACGGCGGCTCTCATTGACGGCCGGGGTGCTGGCATCATCAGTTTGATATTGAAAGAGAGTCATTCCCGTAAGAGCATTTTGATCAATCGAACCGTTATTGTCCGTATCAAGCCCTTGATAGGAATAGGAATAAAGTACCTCTTCGCCCAAGCGGTCATAATAGGTCGTGGTGAGCCGCTTCCAGGCAGAAGTCAGCCCCGCTTCCAGCACGCTGTCGCGCCACTGACGTGTTCTTTGACTGGCGGCATTAAGATTAGAACTGGTTTTGAAACTATTCCAAAAGTCGGCATCGCTGATGTCATATTCAGCTTGAAAATCAATATTCGCAGTTTCAGCATTGGCAATTTTCTGATTATGGGAAAGCACAACAGAACGCGGAACTTCTTCGGAATAATTGACCACTAAAAGCTGCTTGGCACCGTAAAGATCGAAATAGGTTTCTGAAGCCAACTCATCATCCATAAGCTGCGCAGGCGCATCAACATCCGCTCCGCGCACATTAAAGGCGCGAATTTTATCGAGAATTTCACCTTCCTCCGGATTTTGAACATAATCATAAATTTGGAGCGTGGTCAGCCGATTTTCTTCAAAACCATGCGCGTAGCTGCGATGGCTATTTTCATAAAAAATGGTTGATGTGTGCTCTGAACCTGCGGGCGGAGCGGCCTCCGTTCCGGCAGGCGATCCTGTCGGTACGGACCAGAAAACTTTCATGTCATCACTCAAGGCTATCGGAGCAAACAGGCGGTAGGCTTCTTCCCGCTGAGTTTCTCCGCCTGCATTAATAAATTTGGTGATCGTAGGGACTTTATCATCACGGTCCACTTGAACCGCCAAAAGCCGGACTTGATTGCGATCAACAAATGTTCGGGTCGTGATTTTGGTTGAATCATAAATTCCACTGCCTGCGCTGACGAAATCTTCCCGCTTCCATGAGAAATTAAAAGCGGCATCGTCGTTTAGCAGCTGATAATCATCGATATATTGAGTGATATTGTCTTGAATTCCAAAATGGGAGACCCCGTTGATTTTTCCGTCACGATTGACCGTCACCCGCAAATCCTGATTTCCGTCGGCATCCATATAGAGACGGCTCACAATTTTCGAAGAATCAAACAAGGGACTGGCAGCAGAAACGGGCGAAGCACCGTCAAGAGCCAGTAAATCAGCTTTGCTGAGCGACAAATTCATGGTGTAGTGGAAATTTTTCAGCCGGAC
>JACPXL010000035.1 GCA_016196555.1 Candidatus Omnitrophota bacterium
CCGCTAAAACAGACAATCTTCCAGAAAAATCCAAACTCTTAGAAGAAACCTTGGCTGAATTCGGTATTGAAGTCAAAGTCGTCGAAGTGGAACAGGGGCCGGTCATTACCCGTTATGAATTGATGCCTGCACCCGGCGTTAAGGTCAATTCCATCTCCGCTCTTTCGGATGATTTGGCGCTGGCCCTTAAAGCCACAAGCATTCGGCTGATTATTCCAATTCCCGGAAAATCGGCCATTGGTGTTGAAGTTCCAAATTCGGTGTCGAGTATGGTGTATTTGCGCGAATTAGTGGATTCCGGGATTTTCCGTTCCAAAAAATACGCTTTGCCGCTTGCTTTGGGAAAAGATACGAGCGGTAAACCGCTTATCGCAGATTTGACGGCCATGCCGCATATTTTAATTGCAGGGACAACCGGAAGCGGGAAAACGGTTTGTGTTAATTCGATTATCACAGGCCTTCTTTATCACTCCTCTCCGGAAGAATTGAAATTTGTGATGGTGGACCCGAAAATGGTGGAACTTGCGGTTTACAATAAAATTCCTCATATGCTGGCTCCTGTGGTGACGGACGTCAAAAAAGCGGCCCATACTTTAAATTGGGTTGTGAATGAAATGGAAAATCGTTATAAATTATTTGCGACCGTGGGCGTGCGCAATATTCAGGCCTTTAATCAGCGGCCGCTTTCTGAAGAAGACATGGCCCAGGTTCAAAGCGTAGAATCCGATCATGTAGTGCCGGGCCGGCTTCCTTACATTGTTGTGGTCATTGATGAGCTGGCGGATTTGATGATGGTGGCCCAGGACAAGGTCGAAGGGGCGATCACCAGGCTGGCCCAGCTTTCGCGCGCCGTCGGAATTCATCTTATTTTAGCTACCCAGCGTCCCTCGGTCGATGTGATCACCGGAGTGATCAAAGCCAATTTCCCCGCGCGCATTTCATTCAAAGTCGCTTCCAAAGTGGATTCTCGAACGGTCTTGGACGGTACCGGTGCCGATAAATTGATCGGAAAAGGCGACATGCTTTTTATGCAGCCGGGCGATGCCAAACCTATTCGCGGACAGGCCGCTTTGGTGGCCGATGAAGAAATCAATCAAGTGGTGAAATTTGTTTCGGAACAAGCAAAGCCGGATTATCATCCCGAAGTTCTTTCTGCCCAGGAAGGTAAAACCGCGGGCGGAGTTTTGGAAAAAGACGAATTGTTTGACGAGGCCGTTGCCATTGTGCTTGAAACGGGGCAGGCCTCGACTTCAAATCTTCAGCGCCGTCTGCGCCTTGGCTATACCCGTGCCGCACGCATTATCGATCAAATGGAAGCCGAAGGGCTTATTGGGCCGCAGCAGGGCGCAAAACCGCGTGATATTTTGATCGACCGCAATTCCCCGCAGCCAATTCAAAACCCCTAGTGAAATTAATCTTCAGACTGATTCAGCTTTTTTTTCTTATTATAATTTTGAGTTTAATTTTTCATGATACGGCCGCCAAAATTTTTCTGACCGGATTTTTAGGATGGAATCTGGGTGTTCCCGTTCAAATCGAAAAAACAAAAGTCAATCTTCTGGATACTGATATCGAAGTGCGCGGCTTGCGCTTGGGCAATCCCTCGAATTTTCCGGAAGGGACCTTAGTTTATATCCCGGTTATTTTTGTGGATTTCGAGGCTTGGGATTTGTTAAAAGGCCGCATCCATTTTGAAACTGTAGAAATTGACTGTGAAGACATACGCATTGTCCGCAATGAGGCTGGGCAGGTGAATTGGCTTTCTCTGAGGGCTTTCAAAGCAAGAAAATCAAAGCCGGTATCCAAAAACGCGCCTGCTTACGGAGGCCCGCCTCCCGCGTTTCAAATCGACCAGCTTGTCCTTTCTTTAGGAACGGCCTCCTACGTCGATTTATACAGCCAGGAACCGCTTCAGAAAAGTTTGAGTTTGAATATGAAACACGCCATCTTTAGCAATGTCCGCAGTTTTCAAGACGTCGTCGGAATTGTTGTTTGGGAAACGATGAAACGGGTGGGACTTAGTCAAATGGCAGAGGCGTTTGAAAACTTTCCAGAAAAATCGATTTCCAGGGAAATTTTAGAAAAAGCTTTTAAGGGGTTTAAATTGAAGTTTTAATTAAAGCGTTTTTTTGGAAACAATCCGCAGATTTTTGTCGAATTCGTAAACAATCGGAATTCCCGTCGGGATGTTGAGTTCCAGCACTTGCTCCTTCGAAAGTTTTTCCAGCTCCATCACAATCGAGCGCAAACTATTGCCGTGGGCCGCGATAATTACATTTTTACCATTTTTTAAATCTTCAAGAACGTGTTTTCTGAAATAGGGAAGAGTGCGGGCGGCCGTGTCTTTCAGACTTTCGCTGATTCCTTCCGGATTCATTTGAGTTTTTTCCGTGGGAGGAGGGACATCATAACTGCGCCTCCAAATATGGACTTGTTCCTCGCCATATTTTTTTGCGGTTTCGGCTTTATTCAATCCTTGCAGCGCTCCGTAATGCCGCTCATTCAATGCCTTATCACGCGCAATAGGGATTCCGCTTTTTCCGGCATTTTGGAAAACAATATCGAGTGTCTTGATGGCACGTTTCAAAACGGAGGTATAGGCTTTATCGATTTTAAGGTCTTTTATTTTTTTTCCGGCTTCCGCAGCTTCCTTTTTTCCTTTTTCCGAAAGTTCGACGTCAATCCAGCCGGTAAAACGATTTTCAAGATTCCATCGCGATTCACCGTGGCGAATTAAAATAAGTAAGGACATGTTTTTCTCCTAAGTAATAAAGGGGAATTATACATCATCACGAAAAGGTGGCAAGCGGCGAATCTGAAATGGGGTTATTTCAAGGAGAAGCCGAGAAATCTCGTTTTTACAGAATTTCTCCTCACTACGTTCGTCGAAATGACTTGTAGTGAAATTGACAGAGGAAGAATGCCCCCCTATAATGAGGGCCTTCTTTTTAGGATTCTTTGTGCGGGTGTAGCTTAATGGTAAAGTTCGAGCCTTCCAAGCTCGCCATGAGGGTTCGATTCCCTCCACCCGCTAATTTTTTGAAAGATTAACGAATTGCTTGGGCAAGTGCTTGAGGCGATGGAAGCTTCACGGCTTTGGCCAGTCCCAAAAATTCAAGCGTCTTAATCATCCAGTAAGTCGTGTCAACTTCCCACCACTTTAATCCGTGCCTCGCAGAATATTGAAAGGCGTGATGATTATTGTGCCAGCCTTCCCCGTAAGTCAGGAGAGCTACCCACCATAAATTCGTAGAAAGATCGCCGGAAGCATAAGTTCTATATCCCCAAATATGCGCTGCGGAATTGACAAACCATGTGCAGTGATAGACCAGCACTAAACGAAGGAAAACTCCCCAAACGACAAAAGGCCAGCCGCCCCAGGCATAAAGTCCAGCGGCTAAAAGAAAAGTCCAAAGAAGATGGCTGTTGTTAATGAAGACATGAATCGGATCATTGGCTAAATCCGGACAGTATTTGGAATACCGTTTGTAATCATCGATTTCATTATTTTTGGAAATGCACCAGCCCATATGGGCCCAGAAAAATCCTTTAGTAGGGCTGTGCGGGTCTCCTTCTTCGTCAGATTTGAGATGATGAAGGCGATGAGCTGCCACCCAGGCAATCGTGCCGGATTGGCATGCTAAGGAACCGATAATAGAAAAGACATATTCCATCCATTTGGGAACTTTAAAACTACGATGCGTCAATAGGCGGTGATAACCAAGCGTAATCCCGACACCCCCGGTGATCCAGTGAAGGACGAGGCATACCATTAAAGCTTTCCAGCTAAAAGTAAAAAAGGCAGCTAATGCGCCAAGATGAACTATAAGCATAAAAGCGGCGGTTACCCATTTAATTGGGTATTTTTTAGGCGTATTTTCTATAACTCTATTATTTTCAATAGGTTGAGTCGAATTCTCAGAGGGTTTTATTAGCGTTTCTTGCATTTTTTATGAGTCCTTCCTAGTTTGGTATTTGGTTTCGACAAAGGGCTTATCATATAAGAAGGGCCCTAATAAAGCTAGCTATATTTTTATCGGTCGGAAAGGCTTAAAAATAGAGTGAAAAAATGAAGAAAAAACTTGACACTCTGGCCACTTTAAGTAGAATGCAACATTTATCTGTAGGAGAAGACTGTCCCTCCTAACGTATTGCGCCTATTTGGATTAAAAGAATTAGATTTTTTAAGCTTCAGCGCAGTTTTTTGCTGGAGTAGCTCAGTTGGTAGAGCACATCCTTGGTAAGGATGAGGTCACGGGTTCAATCCCCGTCTCCAGCTGAGAAAATTAAAAACTGAAAAAATAAAATAGAAATAAAAAACGCGAATTCGAGGAGAACTCATCATGGCTAAAGAAAAATTCGAAAGAACTAAGCCGCATGTAAACGTAGGAACCATTGGCCACGTGGACCATGGAAAAACAACTTTAACATGCGCGATTACAAAAGTTCAGGCTGCAAGAGGCATGTCTCAAGTAAAAGAATATGCCGAAATTGCAAAAGGCGGAACAGTTCGTGACGATTCCAAAATTGTGACGATTGCTGTTTCTCACGTGGAGTATGAGTCTGAAAAGCGTCATTACGCTCACGTCGATTGCCCGGGCCATGCTGACTACATTAAAAATATGATCACCGGTGCAGCGCAAATGGACGGCGCCATCCTCGTTGTTTCTGCGGTGGACGGCCCGATGCCGCAAACACGCGAACACATTCTTCTCGCGCGCCAAGTCGGTGTTCCTGCCATTGTAGTTTTCCTTAATAAATGCGATCTTGTGGATGATCCTGAACTTTTGGATCTTGTCGAATTGGAAGTGCGCGAACTTTTGAAAAAATATGATTTTCCCGGAGATAAAATTCCGGTGATTCGCGGATCCGGTCTTCCTGCCGCACAAAATCCTACCGATCCCAAAGCCATTCAGCCTATTCTCGATTTAATTAAAGCCCTCGACGAAAACATTCCTGAACCTAAGCGTGATGTGGATAAACCCTTTCTTATGCCGATCGAAGACGTTTTCTCCATTTCTGGACGTGGAACGGTGGGAACGGGCCGTGTCGAACGCGGTCAGGTAAAAGTTGGAGCTGAAGTTGAAATCGTCGGTCTTAAGCCGGACAAAATGAAGTCCACCATCACGGGAATTGAAATGTTCCGCAAACTTCTCGATGATGCACGTGCCGGAGATAACGTAGGTCTTCTCTTGCGCGGTGTGGAAAAAGAACAGCTCGAACGCGGAATGGTTATCGCCCAACCCGGGACGGTGACGCCGCATACAAAATTCAAAGCCCAAGTTTATATTTTGACGAAAGAAGAAGGCGGAAGACACACATCATTTTTTAATGGCTATCGGCCGCAATTTTATTTCCGCACCACCGACGTAACGGGTGTGGTCACACTTCCTCAGGGCACCGAGATGGTGATGCCTGGAGATAATGTGGGTATTGAGGCAGAGCTGATCATGCCGATTGCAATGGAAAAAGAGCTCCGGTTTGCCATTCGCGAAGGCGGTAAGACCGTCGGCGCGGGTGTCGTGAGCGAGATTTTAAAGTAACTCAATCTTATCAACCTCGTAGCTAACCTGGCGAACTTGTCTTGATTGTTGAGGGGATTACTTTCGCCGTAAGACACCTCGCAATCTAAACGGTTGTTTAAACGGTTGATTTTTAGGAAAAGCTTAATTCGATGCAGGAAATTATTGTCTTAGCGTGTACCGATTGTAAACGCCGCAACTATTCGACACGTAAAAATAAGAAGAAAAACCCCGACCGCCTGGAGCGCAAAAAATTTTGTGCTGCATGCGGGAAGCATACCCAGCATCGGGAACATAAATAACTTTGCAAAAGGCAAAGCGGATTTAGCGCATTGCAAGATGCGCGAAGGCCTGTAGCTCTAACTGGCTAGAGCGGCGGTCTCCAAAACCGCATGTTGCAGGTTCGAATCCTGCCAGGCCTGCAGTTACTAGCAGTGATTGAATCGAAAGGATTTTTAAATCATGTTTGGAAAAGTCGGAAATTTCGTTGGGGAAACAAAACAAGAACTCAATAAAGTTACTTGGCCCACCAAAAACGAGGTCTGGCAGTCTACACTCGTGGTAATTATCACGGTTTTTCTGATGGCCGCTTTTATTGGAACGATCGACTTTGTCCTCTCCATGGTGATGCGGGTTTTGGTAGGATGACTCTGATGACTCAGGCAAAGTGGTATGTGGTTCATACCCAGACGGGCGTTGAAGCGAAAGTGAAGGCGAATTTAGAAAGCCGCGCTGAGCTGGCTGGCCTTCGCCATTTGATTCATCAGGTCCTGATCCCGACTGAGAAGGTCAGCGAAGTCAAAGCGGGTAAAAAGCGCATTAGTGAGCGTAAATTTTTCCCGGGCTACATCCTGATTCAAATGGAACTGACGGATGACAGCTGGTATTTGGTAAAAAACACTCCCGGAATTTCGGGATTTGTTGGATCAGGCAAAACGCCGATTCCGCTTTCTGAAGATGACATTAATCAAATCCTTCATCAGCAGGAAGAAAAGACGTCGAAGCCCAAACCGAAAGTTGAATTTGTGCAGGGCGAAAGTGTCCGCGTGAAAGAAGGCGCCTTCGCTAATTTTAACGGGACGATTGAAGAAATTAATCCGAATCGCGGCAAATTAAAAGTGATGGTCACCATCTTCGGACGTCAAACCCCGGTGGAACTCGAATATTGGCAGGTTGAAAAAATCTAATGGCAAAAGAACTCGTTACAAAAATCAAACTTCAGGTCACCGGCGCTCAAGCCAATCCGGCTCCTCCGATTGGTCCAGCCCTCGGTCAGCACGGCCTGAACATCATGGAATTCTGCAAGCAATTCAATGAAAAGACCAAAGACAAGCCGGGTGTTGTGATTCCGGTTGTGATTTCTGTTTTTAAAGATAAATCTTTTACTTTTATTATGAAATCACCGCCCGTGGCCAATGCGCTCAAAAAGGCCGCCGGCATTGCCAAGGCTTCTCCGGAAGCGGGCCGCAATATCATCGGCAAAGTGACGCGTGCCCAAGTTTTGGAAGTAGCCCGGCAAAAAATGCAGGACTTTAATACCACCAAGATCGAAAGCGCCATACGCTTAGTTGAAGGAACCGCGCGCAGTATGGGCTTGGAAGTCACGGAGTAAAAATCATCATGACCGCGAAAAGAAGCAAACGGAACCAGACCCGCGAAAAGTTAGTGGAAGCAAATCGTCTTTATTCTTTGGAAGAAGCCGTGAAAGTGCTTAAGCAAATTAAAGATAATCGTTACGATGAAACCATATCGATCAATTTTCAGCTCGGTGTCCGGCCGGAACAAAGTGATGAAATGGTCCGCGGAACAGTGAACCTTCCTCATGGATCTGGAAAGACCAAGCGGGTGATTTGTTTTGCCAAAGGCGAAAGCGCGCGGGAAGCCCAGGCTGAAGGCGCAGATCTGGTCGGTGCGGAAGAATTAATTCAAAAAATTCAGGGCGGCTGGATGGAATTTGACGCAGTGGTGGCCCATCCTGACATGATGCGCGAAGTCAGTAAGCTTGGAAAAGTTTTGGGTCCGAAAGGCCTGATGCCGTCTCCGAAAACGGGAAGCGTGACCCCGAATGTGGGCCGTGCGGTAAAAGAACTCAAAGCCGGCCGTATTGAATTTAAAAGTGATAAAACCGCAGGTTTGCATGCTGTTTGCGGAAAACTTTCTTTTAATGAAAAAGCCTTAGTCGAAAATGCTAAAACCGTCATCCGCGCCGTCGTGGAAGCAAAGCCGTCCGCCAGCAAGGGTGATTATATGAAACGCATTACGATTGCTTCTGCGCAGGGGCCTGGAATACGCCTCGCTGCGGGAATTTAATTTAAGGAATTTGCCATGCCGTCCCCGGTCAAAGAAAAAATGATGGAAGAAATAAGGAAAGATTTTAAAGCCAACCGTTATGCTTTTGTGACTAGTTTTATCGGTCTTCCGGTTGCCGATCTTTCGGAATTCCGCCGGATCATGGAAAAGGTTTCGCGCCGGTCCGTGGTGGTGAAGCACAAGCTCGCAGAAAAAATTTTCAGTGAAATGAAAGTTTCCGACGCTGGAAAACTCTTAAAAGGTTCTGTGGTGATCACGCTGGGCGATAAAGATCCCCAGGTGATTTCTAAAGCAATTTTGGATTTTGTGAAATCCAATGAAAAAATCCAGCCGACCGGTATGGTTTTTGAAAATGTCGTCTACGGCCAGGATTTTGTGAAACAACTTGCAAAGCTTCCGTCGCGTCACGAGCTTCTGACGCAAGTCGCAGTTCGCGTCAAATCCCCGATTTCGGGATTTGTCATGACCTTGGGCCAAATGACCCGCGGCCTGGTTGTGGCATTAAATGAAATCAAAAAAAAGCGGGAAGCTGCTCCGGCAGCTGCCTGAAATCAAAGCAATTATCAAGTTCCTTAAGGAGGACTAAATCATGTCAAGCGAACAAGCAACAGCAGTAGAAACAGAAGTGAGTGCAACAAAGAAAGAAAAGAAAGAAGGAAAAGCCGTGTCCGACAAACTACAAGGCATACTCAAGACCATTGAAGAATTGACAGTCTTGGAATTGGCCGATTTGGTCAAAGCCCTTGAGGATCGATTCGGTGTTTCCGCCGCTGCAGCCGTGGCTGTGGCCGCTCCCGGTGCTGGTGGAGCTGCCGCTGCTGGAGGCGCCGCCCCGCAAGAAGAGAAAACCAGCTTTACAGTTATTCTCGCAAGTTCCGGAGATAAAAAGATTCAGGTGATTAAAGAAATTCGTGCGGTCACCAATCTTGGTCTCAAGGAAGCGAAAGATCTTGTGGAAGGTGCTCCTAAGACGGTGAAAGAAGGCGTGAACAAAGAAGAAGCCGATAAAATTAAAAAGATCCTCGAAGAACAAGGCGCCAAGGTTGAAATTAAGTAATTTTTGTTTGGCAAAAAAATTGACAGGTCCTTACGCGCAGCAATTTATCTCGCATAAGTTGTGTGCCCAGTGACACCGGAGGCAATAGGTTTATGATCTCTACGGAGAGAAAAAACTTTACCAAGATTCACGATACGATGGAACTCCCGAATCTCGTTGAGATTCAGGTGAAATCCTATGAAGATTTTCTGCAGTCAGGACATTCTCAGCGCCGCCGCAGACGGCAGGGGCTGGAGTCCGCCTTTCAGGATTGCTTTCCTATCGATAGCTTTGATGGGACCTGCAAATTGGAATATGAAGGTTATTCCCTTGGAAAACCGAAATATTCCATTCCGGAATGCCATAAACGCGGCATGACCTATGCGGCTCCTCTTAAAGTAAAACTTCGCCTGGTGCGCAAAGGAATCGCCAAAGAACAGGAAGTTTATATTGGCGAACTTCCCTTGATGACGGAAACCGGCACCTTCATTATTAACGGCGCCGAACGTGTGGTCGTAAGCCAGCTGCACCGTTCTCCCGGGGTTTCGCTTGAAGAAACCATTCACCCGAGCGGTAAAAAAATTTACAGTGTCCGCATTATTCCTTATCGCGGCGCCTGGATAGAATTCGAATCAGACATTAATGACGTGCTTTACGCTTATATTGACCGCCGCCGTAAAATTCTCGCCACAACACTTCTTCGTGCAATTGGGTATTCCACGACACATGATATTTTGAAAGAGCTTTATCCCGTTGAAAAAATCAAAGATCTCGACAAATCTTCCCTGAAAAAACTGGAAGGCCGGTTTTTGGCAGATGATGTTATTCATCCAAGCTCCAAAGAACCGATTGCTGTGGGCGGAACAAAATTGACCAAGGAACTCTTAGGAATTATTGATGCCAATAAAGTAAGCTCCCTGGCCCTCGTGAATTTGGCAGGCGACGACATTTCCATTATGAACACCTTGGAAAGGGATCCTTACCGCAGTTCTCAGGACGCTCAAATTGCTATTTACCGCCGCGTCCGCCCCGGCGATCCTCCGACGGAAAAAAATGCCGAAGATTTGATTCATAAACTTTTCTTTGATGCGCAGCGCTATGATCTGGGCGAAGTCGGCCGCTTTATGTTGAATCGTAAGCTCGGTATCGAAGGCGAAACCAAACATACGGTTTTACGCCGCGAAGACGTGATGAAAGTTGTCGCGATGCTGCTCAAACTCCGAAGCGGTGAAACGCGCGTCGATGATATTGACCATTTGGGCAATCGCCGCGTACGTTCCGTCGGCGAGCTTTTGCAGAATCAATTCCGTGTTGGCCTCGCGCGTATGAAGCGTTCCTGCCTCGAGCGCATGTCGATTTACGATCTTGATGCCGCCATGCCGCACAACCTGATAAATCCCAAATTAATTTCTGCCGCAATTAAAGATTTCTTTGGACGAAGCCAGCTCTCACAATTTATGGATCAAACCAATCCGCTTGCCGAGCTGACGCACAAACGGCGTCTTTCCGCGCTGGGTCCCGGCGGTTTATCGCGTGAGCGCGCCGGTTTTGAAGTGCGCGACGTCCATCCTTCCCATTACGGGCGTATTTGTCCGATTGAGACACCGGAAGGTCCGAACATCGGACTCATCGCTTCGCTCAGCACTTTTGCCCGCGTCAATGGAATTGGTTTTCTTGAAAGCCCATACCGCAAAGTCGAAAAAGGCCGCGTGACGGAAAAAATCGAATACCTCACGGCCGATATCGAAGATAAATATACGATCGCTCAGGCCAATGCGCGCCTGGACAAAAAAGGAAACTTTTTGGATGAAACCGTTTCCTGCCGTTTTCGCGGTGATTTTCCCAGAAGAAAACCCGAAGAAATTGATTATATGGACGTTTCTCCGCGCCAGCTCGTGTCTGTGGCTGCTGCGTTGATTCCCTTTTTGGAACACGACGACGCTAACCGCGCCCTCATGGGTTCCAACATGCAGCGCCAAGCCGTTCCTCTTCTTGTGCCCGATTCACCGCTGGTGGGAACAGGCATGGAAGGGCCCGTTGCACGTGACTCGGGGGCCACGATTGTTTCCAAGACGCGTGGAACGGTCAAGGCTGTCAGTTCTAATGAAATCGTCATTGATGATTTTATTTACCGTCTTAAAAAATTCGAACGCTCCAACGCTGGAACCTGCATCAATCAGCGCCCTCTCGTAAAGCCGGGGGACAAAGTGAAGCGCGGCGATGTGATTGCTGACGGCGCAGCGAGCAGTGACGGGGAGCTCGCCCTCGGTAAAAACGTGCTTGTGGCATTTATGCCATGGCGCGGATATAACTTTGAAGACGCGATCATCATCAGTGAAAAACTCAGCAAAGACGATGTTTACACTTCCCTTCATATTGAAGAATTTGAAATTGAAGCACGTGATACCAAGCTTGGTAACGAAGAAATCACGGCGGATATTCCCAATGTGAGCGAAGAGGCCTTAAAAGATTTAGATGAGGAAGGAATTGTCCGCATCGGCGCAGAAGTCAAGCCGGGCGATATTCTTGCCGGAAAAATCACTCCCAAATCCGAAACTGAACTTTCGCCGGAAGAAAAACTCCTTCGCGCGATTTTCGGAGAAAAAGCCGGAGATGTCCGCGACGCTTCCTTGACCGTTCCTCCCGGAGTGGAAGGAATTGTGGTGGACGTGAAAGTTTTCGCGCGCAAAGAATCGCGCGCTAAAAGCCGCGAAGAGCGCCGTCAGGAAAACAAAGACATTGATGAAATTAAAGAACGTTATCAGGAACGCATCGACACGCTCAAACGTGAACGGCTCAATAAAATCTCCAGCATGATTATCGGCAAGAAACTTTCCGATGATCTTTTGGATGATATTTTGGGCGAAGTTCTGATTAAGAGCGGTCATGTGATTCAAAAAGGCGATTTTAAAAGACTCGAAAGCTGTGATTGGGAATCGCTGCGGCTTGACGATGACACCGAGCTTGAAGAAAACGTTAAAAAGATTGCGCGTGTCTGGGGCGATGAAATCGATGAATTGATCGCCGAACGCACACGCGAAGTTGATCGCGTTAAAAAAGGCGATGAGCTTCCTCCCGGAGTCATTAAAAAAGTCGTGGTATATGTCTGTTCCAAAAGAAAAATTTCGGTTGGCGATAAAATGGCCGGCCGTCACGGTAATAAAGGGGTCATTGCAAAAATCCTTCCTGAAGAAGATATGCCGTACCTTCCGGACGGATCGCCGGTTCAAATTGTTCTCAATCCGCTCGGCGTACCTTCCCGTATGAACGTGGGACAAATTCTTGAGACCCATTTGGGTTGGGCGGCTCATGTTTTGGGAATGAAAATCATGACGCCGGTTTTCAGCGGAGCCACAGAAGGCGAGATCAAAGACATGCTTCGCGAAGCCAAACTCAGCACGGACGGGAAAACCGCTTTGCACGACGGCCGTACCGGAGACGCTTTCGACAGCCGAGTCACTGTGGGCTACATCTATATGATGAAGCTTGCCCATCTTGCAGATGATAAAATTCACGCCCGGTCCATCGGGCCTTACTCCCTTGTCACGCAGCAGCCTCTCGGAGGAAAAGCGCAATTTGGAGGCCAGCGCTTTGGGGAAATGGAAGTATGGGCCCTCGAAGCTTACGGCGCCGCTTTTACTTTGCAGGAACTTTTGACTGTGAAAAGCGATGACGTGGTGGGAAGAACCCGAGTTTATGAAGCGATTGTTAAAGGAGAGCCAGCCTTGCATGCAGGGACTCCGGAATCCTTCAACGTTTTGGTTAAAGAATTGCAGTCTCTCGCACTGGACATTACTCCCGAGAAAAATCAGCCCCTCAAAGACCGTGACGCCGCGCGCCTTGCCGCTACGAAAGCTAAAGACAGCGACGAAGAACGCAAGCAGCGGGCCAAGGAGAAATTAAAAGTATGAACTACGACGTCAATACGTTTGATTCGGTTTCGATCAAAATCGCTTCGCCCGAGGCCATACGCAAATGGTCAAGGGGAGAGGTCCGCAAACCTGAGACAATTAATTACCGCACGTTAAAGCCGGAAAAAGACGGGCTTTTCTGCGAGAGAATTTTCGGACCGACACGCGATTGGGAATGTTCCTGCGGAAAGTACAAACGCATTAAGCATAAAGGCATTGTCTGCGACCGCTGCGGCGTGGAAGTGACGCAATCCAAAGTGCGCCGTGAGCGCATGGGAAATATCGAACTGGTTACGCCTGTTTCCCATATTTGGTTTTTTAAAACCATGCCCTCCCGCATCGGCAATCTCCTCGACTTAAGCGTGCGTTCCCTCGAAAAAGTCCTTTATTATGAAGAATATATTGTGATTGATCCCAAAGAATCACCCCTCAAGAAAAAACAGCTCCTCACGGAAGAAGAATTGATCAAGGCCCAAGAACAATATGGCGCCGGCAGTTTTTCTGCAGGAATGGGTGCGGAAGCCATACGAAATCTTCTGAAAGAACTTGAGCTTGAAAAAATGGTCCAGAAATATCAGCGTGCGGTACGCACTTCGAAATCCAAACAGGCCCGCGCCCGTGCCATTAAAATTTTGAAAATTGTCGATGCCTTCAAAAAGTCCGGAAATAATCCGGAATGGATGATTTTGGAATGTGTCCCGGTCATTCCACCGGATCTTCGCCCGCTTGTGGCCCTTGATGGCGGCCGTTTTGCCACAAGTGATTTGAATGATCTCTACCGGCGTGTGATCAATCGCAATAATCGTTTAAAAAAACTTCTCGAGCTGAAAGCTCCGGATGTCATTATTCGCAATGAAAAACGCATGCTTCAGGAAGCCGTGGACGCCCTTTTTGATAATGGCCGTCACGGACGTCCCGTGCTTGGTGCCGGAAATCGTCCGCTTAAATCCTTGAGCGATATGCTCAAAGGAAAGCAAGGCCGTTTCCGCCAAAATCTTTTGGGTAAACGCGTGGATTATTCCGGCCGTTCCGTCATTGTCATCGGACCTGAGCTTAAAATCCATCAATGCGGTCTGCCGAAAAAAATGGCCCTCGAACTTTTTGAGCCGTTTATTATTCGCAAACTCAAAGAACGCGGCCATGTGCATACGATTCGTTCTGCTAAAAAAATGGTGGAACGCGTGAAGCCGGAAGTTTGGGACATTCTTGAAGAAGTCATCGATGAGCACCCGGTCCTTTTAAACCGCGCTCCTACACTTCACCGTCTCGGTATTCAGGCTTTTGAGCCGGTATTAATCGAAGGAAAAGCCATTCGCGTCCATCCTCTTGTCTGCGCGGCGTTCAACGCCGACTTTGACGGAGACCAAATGGCAGTTCACGTGCCGCTTTCTATGGAAGCCCAGATGGAAGCGCGCATTCTTATGCTTTCTGCCAATAACATTTTTTCACCTGCCAGCGGAAATCCGATTGCAACGCCGTCGCAGGATATTGTGCTCGGAATTTATTATTTGACCAAGATGCGTCTTGGCGCCCCAGGAGAAGGAACGGTTTTTTCGAGCGCTGACGAAGCGATGTTGGCTTATCAAGACAACGAAATTCACAAACATGCAAAATGCAAACTCCGTCTTGCTAATGGTGAGATGGTTGAAACGACGATGGGAAGAATTGTTTTCAACGAAGTGCTTCCCAAAGGTTTCCGCTTTGTCAACGAAGCCGTGGACAAAGGAAAACTTTCCAAAATTATCGCCGCTTGTTACCGCCAATTCGGTCACAATGAGGTCATTCATCTTTTGGACCGCCTCAAGACTCTCGGTTTTGAAGAAGCAACGCTTGCCGGAATTTCTATCGGTATTGATGATATTCAAATTCCGAAGCAGAAGGAAAGTCTGCTGGGAGAGGCCCGCCGCGATGTGACGGCCATTGAGAATCAATATAAAAACGGTTTGATTACCGATGGTGAAAGATACAACAAAGTCATCGATATCTGGACCCATATCACCGACCGTGTATCTGATCGTATGTTCGAAGAATTCGATGTTTTTAACCCTATTTTTATGATGGCCGATTCCGGCGCGCGCGGATCCAAACAACAAATCCGCCAGCTTGCCGGAATGCGCGGTTTGATGGCAAAACCTTCCGGTGAAATTATCGAAAGCCCGATTGTTGCCAATTTCCGCGAAGGTCTTACCGTGCTTGAATATTTTATTTCCACTCACGGTGCCCGCAAAGGATTGGCCGATACCGCCCTTAAAACCGCGGATTCAGGTTATCTTACGCGCCGCTTGGTTGACGTGGCTCAAGATGTCATTGTGACTGAGACGGACTGCGGAACTTTGAACGGAATTTTCATCGAGCCCCTTTATCAGGGAGAAGAAGTCATCGTTTCTTTGAAGGACCGCATTCTCGGAAGAACGGCGCTTGATAGTGTGGTGGACGTTGTCACCGACCATTTGATTGTTAAGGTAGGCGACATCATTGATGAAGACATTGCCGACCGCTTGGAAGAAATCGGAATTGAAAAAATCCGGGCGCGTTCAGTCCTTACCTGTGAATCCAAACGCGGAATTTGTGCGAAATGCTATGGCCGCGACCTTGCCACCGGACGGCTTGCAGAATTTGGAAGCGCGGTGGGAATTATTGCGGCTCAGTCCATCGGAGAACCGGGCACGCAGCTGACCATGCGTACCTTCCACATCGGGGGTACGGCTTCGCGCGTGGTTGAACAATCCTATTTTAAAGCGAAGAATGAAGGTCTTCTTCAATATCACAATCTTAAAACCGTGCTCACGAAAACGGGTGAAATTATCGTGCTCAACCGCAACGGTCAGCTCACGATTCATGATCCGTCCGGCCGTGAACTGGAAAGTTACACCATTCCTTCCGGCGCTATCATCAGCTACAAGGCCAATGAAAAGGTGAAGAAGGACGAGATTTTCGTGAAATGGGACCCCTATACGGTTCCGATTCTGACCGAAATGTCCGGCAAAGTCCGCTTTGAAGATATTAAAGCGGGTGTGACCATGAATGAAGAAATGGACGCGACAACGGGACTTACGGAACGCGTGATTATTGAACACAAAGAAGAAATGCATCCGCAGCTTCTTATCACCGGCACCAATGACGAGATTCTCGCTTTTTATCCCATTCCGACCGGTGCTCACATTGTGGTCAAAGACGGCCAGGAAATCAGCGGGGGTACCTTGATTGCCAAAACGCCGCGTAAAATTGCTAAAACGCGCGATATCACCGGTGGTCTGCCGCGTGTGGCGGAACTTTTCGAAGCCCGCAAACCCAAAAACCCGGCAGTCATTTCCGAAATCGACGGCATTGTGGAAATCGGAGAAGTGGTTAAGGGCCAGCGCAAAATTATTGTCAAAAGCACAACCGGCATGACTAAAGAATATCTTGTGCCGCACGGCAAACACTTGAACGTTTATAAAGACGATCGCGTCGTGGCCGGCGAACAATTGGTCGACGGTCCCGTCGTCCCGCAGGACATTCTGAGAGTTTCCGGAGAAAGGCAGCTTCAGGAATATCTTGTCAATGAAGTCCAGGAAGTTTACCGGCTTCAGGGCGTTCGCTTGAATGATAAACATGTCGAAGTGATTGTTCGCCAGATGCTTCGCAAGGTCCGTATTGAAGAACCCGGTGACACTGATTTTCTCGTCGGCGCTCATATCGACAAAATTAAATTTGCCGAAGAAAACGAAAAAACCATGAAAAAAGGAAAAGAGCCTTCAAAGGCCACGTCGATTTTGCTCGGAATTACCAAAGCATCTCTTAGCACCGAAAGTTTTATTTCCGCCGCAAGCTTCCAAGAAACAACCCGCGTTCTTACTGAGGCGGCTTCTGCCGGCAAACGCGATGATCTTATGGGGCTTAAGGAAAATGTGATTATGGGGCATTTAATCCCGGCGGGTACTGGCTTTTCCATTCATCAAAATTTTGATATGACAAAAGAAGTCGCGGAAATTCTTCCCGATCCGGAAGCAAACAAGCAAGCGGTTGAGACGGAGGAGAAAAAATAATGGCTCCGACGATCAATCAATTAATCCGCTCAGGAAGACGCAATTTTAACCGGAAAACAAAATCCCCGGCCCTCCACGGGGCGCCGTTTCGTAAGGGAGTTTGTTTGATTGTTAGAACACAGACGCCCAAAAAGCCGAACTCCGCGCTTCGTAAAATTGCCCGTGTTCGTTTGACGAACGGCGAAGAAGTGACGGCTTATATTCCCGGTGTCGGACATAATCTTCAGGAACATTCGATCGTGCTGGTCCGCGGCGGCCGTGTGAAAGATCTTCCGGGTGTCCGTTATCACATTGTCCGCGGAAAACTCGATACGACCGGCGTCAATGACCGGAGAAAATCGCGCTCCAAATACGGCGCGAAAACGCCCAAGCAAGGAAAATAAAAAATGAGACGTCGAAGAGCCCCAAAAAGAAAAATTGATCCAGATCCGCGTTTTTCCGACCTTTTGGTTTCCAAATTGATCAATATTGTCATGGAACGCGGAAAAAAGTCCGTTGCCGAGAGCATTGTTTACGGCGCTTTTGATATGTTGAAAGAAAAAACCGGCAAGGATTCACTTGAAGTTTTCAAGCATGCCATAGATAATGTGCGCCCTTTGCTCGAAACCAAGTCCCGCCGCGTGGGTGGCGCGACTTATCAGGTCCCGGTGACCGTCCGTCCGGAACGGGGCAGCACACTCGCCCTTCGTTGGATACGCACTTATGCCAGAGGCCGCAAGGGAAAACCCATGCGCATTAAATTGGCGGAAGAAATTCTCGACAGTTATAACAAAACGGGTTCAGCCATGAAAAAGCGGGAAGATGTTCATAAAATGGCTGAATCCAATCGTGCCTTTGCACACTATCGCTGGTAAGCCGGAATTCAAAATGGCTGAAGAAACAAAAAATATTAATTATCCGCTGGAGAAAATTCGGAACATCGGGATTGCTGCGCATATTGATGCCGGCAAAACCACGACCACGGAGCGCATCCTTTATTACACCGGCCGCACGTATAAAATCGGCGAAGTGCATGAAGGCACTGCCGTCATGGACTGGATGGAGCAGGAACAGGAGCGCGGCATTACGATTACTTCCGCGGCCACGACTTGTTTTTGGAAAGATTGCCGCATTAATATTATCGATACTCCGGGCCACGTGGATTTTACGATTGAAGTGGAGAGATCGCTTCGCGTGCTGGATGGCTGCGTCGCTTTATTCGGTGCCGTCGAAGGGGTGGAGCCCCAATCCGAAACCGTGTGGCGCCAAGCGGACCGCTATCATGTGCCTCGTATTGCTTTCATTAATAAGATGGACCGCACCGGTGCCGAGTTTGAAAAAAATATTCAGCAAATGCGCGATCAATTAGGGGCGCATCCGATACCTCTTCAGCTTCCTATCGGCCGCGAAGATAAATTCAAAGGAATTGTGGATTTGGTTGAGATGAAAGCCATTATTTTTCATGATGAAAATCTGGGCGCAAAATTCGATATTGTCGATATTCCGGCCGATTATGTTGAGCAGGCTAAAAAGGCGCGCGAATTTATGATCGAAAAAGTGGCCGAGCACGATGACGAACTCATGCATAAATTTATCGAAGGACTCGAACCTACGATTCCTGAACTTAAAGGCGCTATTCGCCGCGGTACGAACGCTCTCAAGATAACGCCTGTTTTAGTGGGTTCTTCTTTGAAAAATAAAGGCGTTCAGCAGCTTTTAGATGCGGTGGTGGATTATTTGCCTTCTCCTAAAGAGGTTCCGAATGTGAAGGGAATTAATCCAAATGATGATACTGAAATTGAGCGCAAGCATTCGGATACCGATCCTTTATCCTGTTTTGCCTTTAAAATTGCGAGCGATAAATTTGTTGGAAGTTTGACTTACATACGTATTTATTCCGGAATTTTGACTTCGAGTTCTTATGTTTATAATCCACGCACCCAAAGAAAAGAACGTCTCGGACGCCTTCTTTTAATGCATGCCAATAAGCGTGAGGAAATCGAAGAAGCTCATGCCGGAAACATTTGCGCCGCCGTAGGCCTGAAGGACGTGAAAACGGGGGATACGCTTTGCGAGGAGGCTAATCCAATTGTTCTTGAATCCCTTTTTGTGCCCGAGCCGGTGATTTGGATGGCGATTGAACCCAAAACCAAAGCAGACCGTGACCGTATGTCCGAAGCCGTGCAGCGGTTGGTCTCCGAAGATCCGACCTTTCGCGTCAGAACCGATGCGGAAACCACACAGACTTTGGTCGGCGGAATGGGCGAGCTTCATCTTGAAATTAAAATTGATATTATGAAACGCGAATACAATGTTGAAGTCAATGTCGGTAAACCGCAAGTGGCTTATAAAGAAACGATTAATGGAACTGCGGAAGCCGAAGGAAAATTCATTAAGCAAACCGGCGGCCGCGGTCAATATGGCCATGCATGCCTCCGGGTTGAGCCGATGGAACGCGGCAAAGGTATTGAGTTTGTGAATGAAACCGTCGGCGGCTCTATTCCTCGCGAATATATTCCTGCGGTCGAAGACGGTGTGATCGATGCTTGCACGAACGGTATTTTGGCCGGTTATCCGGTGGTGGATGTGAAAGCCACTGTTTTTGACGGCAGTTTTCACGAGGTTGACTCTTCCGAAATCGCTTTTAAAATGGCGGGCATTCTCGGATTTAAAGAAGCTTTTAGAAAAGCAAAACCAGTTCTTCTTGAGCCGATTATGCTGGTGGAAGTCATTGTGCCGGAAGAATACATGGGCGACATTATTGGGGACCTTAATTCCCGCCGCTGCATCATTCAAGAAATGAGCAATCGCGGCCATTTAAAAGTCATCAAAGGATTGGTCCCCTTGTCTGAAATGTTTGGTTATGCCACAGCCATTCGTTCTCTTTCACAAGGGCGTGCGAATTACACGATGGAGCCGAATAGTTATCAAGAAGTGCCGAAACAGATTGCTGAAAAAATCATGGCGGGATAAAAAAATGGTAACCACAAAAGAAAAAATCAGAATTAAACTTCGTGCCTATGATCACCGGGTTTTAGACCAATCCGTTTTGGAAATCGTCAACACCGCCAAACGTACGGGCGCCAAAGTGATCGGGCCGATTCCGCTTCCGACTCATATTTGGAAAACCACGGTGCTGCGCGGACCCACGATCGACAAAAAAGCGCGGGACCAGTTCGAAGTCCGTACCCATAAGCGGTTACTTGAAATCGAAGAGCCGACATCGCGCACGGTTGATGCGCTCATGAAACTTGATTTACCGGCCGGCGTGGACGTGGAAATTAAATTATAGGAAAGGCGTCATCCTGAACGAAGTGAAGGATCTCATGAGATTCTTCGTCCCAAAGGGACAGTCCCTGCGGGACGGCCTAAGCTTCGGCCTCAGAATGACGGCAACGGGATATTATGATAGGTTTGCTCGGAAAAAAAGTCGGAATGACGCAGATTTTTAACGAGGACGGCCGTCAGATACCGGTGACGGTGCTGGAAGTCGGTCCTTGTTACGTGACCGCTCTGCGCACCAAGGAAAAGCACGGGTACAATGCGGTCCAGCTTGCTTTCGGCAAAGTCAAAGAAAAGCGAATGACCAAACCGCTTATCGGACAATTTAAAAAAATCGGAGTTGCTCCGCGTAAATGGCAGCAAGAAATTCGCTCCGAAAATCTTGAAGGCCTCAAAGTTGGAGATACGCTCAGCGCCGGACTTTTTCAGGCGGGAGATTTTGTGGACATCGAAGGAACATCGATCGGAAAAGGATTTCAAGGGGTTGTGAAACGTCATCATTTTAAAGGAAGCGCCAGCAAAAGCCACGGTTCTATGTTTGGCCGTGTTCCGGGATCCATCGGCGCATCTTCATTTCCTTCCCGCGTTGTAAAAGGTATGCGCGCGGCAGGACACATGGGAAATGAGCAGGTCACGATTCAAAATTTGAAAATCATGAAAGTGGATGAATTGAATCATTTGCTGGCCATTCATGGCACCGTGCCCGGAGTGGAGAATAGTTTTTTAATTGTCCGCACAGCGATTAAGCGCGGCAAAAAGAATAAATCGAATTCATGGAAAGTTCAGGGAGAAACCTCTGCCGACAAGAAGGCCTCGCCCGAATCTCCAGAAGCAAAATCCTAAACGAATTAATCGTTAAGAAAGCGGATTAAAATGAAAGCGCCAGTTTATTCGAAACAGGGGAAGAAAAAAGGAGAAGTCGTCCTTAACCCGGAAATTTACGGGGCCCATGTGAATGAAAGATTGCTTGAGCTCGTGCGAAACGGTTATGCGGCCAATTTAAGAAAAGGCACGGCCGATACCAAAACCCGCAAAGAAGTCCGCGGCGGCGGTAAAAAGCCGTGGAAACAAAAAGGAACAGGGCGTGCGCGTCATGGTTCCACCCGCTCTCCGATTTGGAAAGGCGGCGGCGTGACGTTTGGTCCTCATCCGCGTGATTATTCGGTTCATTTGGCGAAAGAAACCCGCCGCAGCGCTTTGATTTCCGCTTTGAGCCTTAAGGCGAATCAAAAAAATATTCTTGTGATTGAAGAAGTGACGGTGGAAACTCCGAAAACCAAAGAATTCGCGGAGATCGTAAAATCGCTTCCGCTTCAGCAAAAACAGACGCTTTGCTTGGTCAAGCAAATCGATGAGAAATTAAAACGTGCAAGCCGCAATCTCCGCCGCTGGGTGGAGCTTACACGCGCCTCCGATGTTTCTGCTTATGATGTAATGCAATGGGAAAAATTAGTCATTGATCAGGAAGCTCTTTCTTTAATTGAAAGCCGGCTGCTCTCTTCGGAAGAGATCGCTGCCGCTGCGGCGTCCGGTGAAACGGCTGAAAAGGCAAAGCCGCGTAAGAAAAAACTGGCTGCGAAAAAGGCGAAATAAACACCATGAGACTTAATTTATACGACGTCATTTTAGAGCCTGTGATTACAGAAAAAATCGCCAAGATTTCTGAAAAAATGGGGAAATATGCTTTTTATGTTCACCCCGACGCCAATAAAAAAGAAGTCAAATCGGCGGTAGAAAAAAATTTTAATGTTCATGTGACGCGGGTCAATATGATGAATGTGAGCGGGAAATGGCGCCGTGTGCGTTTTCAGCCTGGACTTACGCGAGACATGAAAAAAGCCATTGTGACCCTGAAAAAGGGCGAAAAAATCGATATTACGTCTTAGTTTTGAAAGGAAGCTATGCCATTAATCAAATTTAAACCCACGACACCAACGCGCCGTTTCGGCAGCGGGCCGGATTTTGCGGAAATTACGACAGATCGTCCTTACAAACCGCTGACTGAGCCTAAAAAAAGGTCGGGCGGACGAAATGCGCACGGTCATATTACCAGCCGTCATCGGGGCGGGGGCCACAAAAAACGTTATCGTTTGGTGGATTTTCGCCGCAATCGTTTCGGTATTCCAGCCACGGTGTTAACGGTTGAATACGATCCGAACCGGAGTGCGCGCATTGCGCTGATTCAATATCAAGACGGAGAGAAAAGTTACATTTTATCTCCTGACGGTTTAAAAATCGGTGAAGTCGTGACAAGCGGTCAGGATGTGGAAGTAAAGCTTGGCAATCATCTTCCTTTAAAGAGAATTCCGGAAGGAAGCATGATTCATAATGTTGAGCTTCAGCCGGGGCTTGGCGGCAAACTGGCCCGTTCGGGCGGTGTCGCTGCGCAAATTTTGTCCAAAGAAAACGAATACGCCCATGTGAAGCTTCCTTCAGGAGAAGTGCGTATGATCCGTCTTGAATCTTATGCCACGATCGGACAATGCTCGAATCCGGACCATGAAAATATCGCGCTCGGAAAAGCCGGAAGAAGCCGCTGGCTGGGAATTCGTCCGATGTCCCGCGGTGTGGTGAGAAATCCTGTGGACCATCCGATGGGCGGCGGTGAAGGAAAATCTAAAGGTGGAAACCATCCACAAAGCCCATGGGGCCAAAAATCCAAGGGATTAAAAACTCGCGCGCGTCATAAGACAACCAATAAATACATTGTGAAGGACAGAAGAAAATGAGCCGTTCGTCGAAAAAAGGCGTTTACATTGATGAAAAGCTTTTGAAAAAAGCCCAAGCCGCGGCCCAAAAAAGAGACCGCCGGCCGATCAAGACCTGGTCGCGGCGTTCTACCATTGCGCCGGAATTTGTGGGGCTTACTTTTGCGGTGCATAATGGAAAAATATTCAATAACGTATTTGTGACTGAAAACATGGTGGGTCACAAATTAGGGGAATTTTCTCCCACAAGAATTTTCAAGAAACACAGCACATCCCAGGACAAGGCAAAAGCTTTGGCCGCAGGCGGAAAAACGTAAGGATTTTGCTCGTCATTCTGAGCCCCGTCAGGGGCGAAGAATCTAGCAAGAGATCCTTCGCTACGCTCAGGATGACGGAAAGAGTAAATGATGAAAAAAGTTAAGGCTGAAAAAAAACCAGTACCGATTGTTCCTGCGAGTGAAAAATCCGCACGTGCGGTTGTTAAATATCTTCGGATCTCGCCGCGCAAGGTGAGACTGGTCATTGACGTCATTCGCTGGAAGCCGGCGGTTCAGGCTTTTCGCGATTTGATGGGCCTGAAGAAAAAAGCGGCCCGGATGACGGAAAAGATTTTAAAAACCGCTGTGGCCAATGCCAGAGTTCTTGGAATGGATGAGAGCAAGCTGTATGTGGCAGAAGTCCGGGCTGACGGAGGTCCCTCGCTAAAACGTTTTATGTCTCGTTCCATGGGCCGCGCAGACAGAATTTTGAAACGGACCACTCATTTAACCCTTATTGTCAAAGAAGGCGTGAAATCTTACGGCAAAGCGGACACTCCGTTTGCTGCGAAAGCGAAAAAAGACAAAGCGGAAAAAGCATCCGCCAAGTCCTCATAGGGACAGGAGAAATCATGGGTCAGAAGGCGCATCCTTACGGTTTAAGACTCGGCTACATTAAGTCTTGGAAGGCGAAGTGGTTTGCCCCCAAGAATTTTGCCGATCTGTTGGAAGAGGATTTAAAACTACGTAAGTATTTGAAACAAAAACTCGGCTTTGCGGGAATTTCCAATATTGAAATCGAACGTTCCAGCGGCAGAGTGCGCGTGAGAATTTTTACGGCCAGACCGGGCGTCATCATCGGCCGCCGCGGGCAGGAAATCGACAAGATCAAAGAAGATCTTGCCGCTATTACGCATAGCGAGCTTTTCGTGGACATTAAAGAAGTGAAATCTCCGCAAACCGACGGCCAGCTTGTCGCTGAAAATGTCGCCATGCAGCTTGAAAAACGTGTGGGTTTCCGCCGTGCGATGAAAAAAGCCGTTCAGATGGCCATGACCAAAGGCGCGCTTGGGATTAAAATTCTTTGTAAAGGCCGGCTTGGCGGCGCTGAAATCGCCCGCGATGAAAAATATCATGAAGGCAAAGTTCCGCTCAGTACTTTTCGCGCGGACATTGATTACGGTTTTGCCGAAGCGTTCACGACTTATGGAACGATCGGCTGCAAAGTTTGGATTTATAAAGGCGATATTTTGGTGAAAAAAGAAGAGGCCGCTCAACGCCTTGAACGTGAAATGCTTGCCAAAGAAGAAGGCCAGGCCGCTCTTGTAGGCGAGGCCAAACCCGAAGGTGCCGCAAAACCCGGCCGCGCAGTCCGCAAAAAGAAGGTGGCTGTGACTGCGGACCAGCCGGAACAAACATCTTCGCAGGTATCATCCGAATCCGCCGTTTCTGAGAGTGAAAAAGGTAAATCAGAAACTGCCGGAGGGGAGATTTAATTATGTCGCTCATGCCGAAGCGCGTGAAATATCGCAAACAGCAGCGGGGATGGCTTGGCGGAATTGCCACCCGCGGCAGCAAACTTTCTTTCGGGGATTATGGTTTGAAATCAATTGACCGGGGCTGGCTTACCGCCATTCAAATTGAAGCAGCGCGCGTGGCTTTGACCCGTCAGGTCAAACGCGGCGGCAAAATCTGGCTTCGTGTTTTTCCCGATAAGTCTTATACCAAAAAACCAGCGGAGACCCGCATGGGAAAAGGAAAAGGCGCTCCCGAATATTATGTTGCCGTCATCAAGCCCGGACGCATTCTTTTTGAAATGGGCGGTATCCCGGAACAATTGGCCAAATCCGCGATGCGGCTTTGCGCGCATAAAATTCCTTTTCGTACTAAATTCGTAAAACGCACAGGGGTTTGATCCATGAAGATTCAGGAATTAAGGGGACTTTCAGCCGAGGAGTTGGGCGAAAAATTGAATCAGCTTAAAAAAACGCTGATGCAATACCGCTTTCAATCGAAAACCGGAAAATTAGAACAGCAGTCCGCGATTCGAATTGTCCGCCGCGATATCGCCCGGGTATTGACCCTGATTAATGAGCCGAACAATAAAAGCGAGGTTGCAAAGTGAGCGCCGAGACAAAAGAAAGATATCAGGGATTAACGCGTGAAGGCACTGTCATCAGCGACAAAATGCAAAAGACCATTGTGGTCGAGGTAACACGTATTATGCAGCACCCTGAGTATAAAAAAATTGTGCGTAAAAAAGTAAAGTATGCGGCCCATGATGAAAAAAATCAGGCCAAGCTTGGCGACAAAGTTGAAATTATGCAAACGCACCCGCTTTCTAAAACCAAGCGCTGGCGTCTTGTGAAGGTGCTGCCCCAATGATTCAAATGCGTTCTATCTTAGAAATTGCTGATAACAGCGGCGCTAAAAAAGCTTCGATGATCGGTGTCATCGGACGCCACGGCAAACGGATTGCCGAAGTGGGCGATATTATTACCGCGACCATTAAAGAAGCGCTTCCGGACGGGACCGTGAAAAAAGGGGAAGTGGTAAAGGCCGTGATTGTAAGGACCCGTTCTCCCATTCGGCGCAAAGACGGTTCCATCGTGAAATTTTCGTCCAATGCCATGGTCTTAATCGATAATCAAAAAAATCCGCGGGGCACCCGCATTTTCGGACCCGTGGCCAGAGAACTCAGAGATTGTGAATTTACTAAAATCATTTCTCTGGCTCCTGAGGTGGTTTAATCATGAAGATTAAAAAAGACGATCAGGTGCTGGTCATTCAGGGAAAAGACAAAGGCAAAAAAGGCCGTGTGATGAAAGTCTATCCCAAAGTCAGCCGGCTGCTTGTCGAAAAAATCAATTACCGGAAAAAAGCCATGCGGCGCAGTCAGCAGAACCCGCAGGGCGGAATTGTCCAGATGGAAGGGATGCTTCCTTCGGCGAATGTTCAGCTTATATGCCCTCGCTGTTCTCAGCCGACGCGGGTCGCTTACAGCGTTTTGGCGGACGGCACTAAGCAGCGCAGTTGTAAAAAGTGCAGCGAATTAATTTGAGGAAAATATGACTTCGGAAAAAGCGAAAAGGCCCAAACTTTTTGAAAGATACCGGGAAGAAGTTGCCCCGGTCATGATGGAAGAATTTCAATATAAAAACGTCATGCAGATCCCACGCCTGCAAAAAGTCGTGGTGAATATGGGAATCAAGGAAGGCGCCCAAGACATTAAAATTCTTGATCAGGCAGCCCTTGAACTCGGCCGCATTACCGGACAAAAACCCCTGGTCGCGCGCGCTAAGAAATCCATCGCCGCATTTAAACTGCGGGAAGGTTCTCCCATCGGCCTGAAGGTGACTTTGCGCAGCAATCGTATGTATGAATTTCTGGACCGGCTTTTTAATGTGGCCATGCCGCGCATTCGTGATTTTCGCGGGTATTCAGAAAAAAGTTTTGACGGCCGCGGCAATTATACGCTCGGGATTACCGAGCAAATTGTTTTTCCGGAAGTGGAATTCGACAAAATTAAAAAGGTCCAAGGGATGGACGTCACTTTTGTCACCTCGGCCGAAACCGACAAGGAAGGCAAAAGGCTTCTTGAGCTTTTGGGCCTTCCGTTCAAAAAGAACTAAGGACTTATTTATGGCAAAAAAATGTTTAGTGGTAAAACAAAAGCGCGAACCCAAATATCCGGTTCAAAAATATCATCGCTGCCGCCAATGCGGGCGTCCGCGCGGATTTATCCGGAAATTCGGCGTCTGCCGCATTTGTTTTCGCGAACTCGCCAATCAGGGAATTATCCCTGGTGTGGTGAAATCCAGCTGGTAATCGGGACCAAAGGAGAGATTCAATGCCTTGCACAGATTTTATCGGTGATTTTTTGACAGTGATTCGTAATGCTTCCAAAGCCCGCAAAGAAAAAGTGACGGCTCATGCCTCGAATATGGCCATCAAGATTGCGGAAATTTTAAAAGAGGAAGGCTTTGTCGAAAACGTCAAAGTATTTACGGAAGGCAAAAAAAGATCCATCCGTCTTCATTTGAAATACATTCACGGCCGTAAACCGGCCATTCAGGGGCTTCAAAGAATTTCTACGCCGGGGAGGCGTTGGTATGTCGGCAGTGAGGAAATCCCACGGGTCCAGGGCGGTTTGGGCGTGGCCATTGTTTCGACATCCAAAGGTGTTTTGGCCGATGCGAAAGCGCGGCAAATGAATTTGGGCGGCGAATTAATCTGTAAGGTTTGGTAATTTCATGTCACGAATCGGAAAAAAACCAGTGATAGTGCCCAGCGGTGTAAAGGTTGATTTACAAGGGCAAGCCTTGAGCGTTCAAGGCCCTAAAGGAAAGCTGGGCCTGAACATTCACCCGCGCATGAAAGTAAGCATTAAGCCCGAAGCCGTTTCGGTGGAACGTCCGACGGATATTCGTACGGACCGCGCCCTTCACGGCCTGACCCGGAATTTGATTCAGAATATGGTTCAGGGCGTCACCCAGGGTTATATTAAGGAACTGGAAATTGTCGGCGTCGGATTTAAAGCCCAGGTCAAAGGAAGAATCCTGAATCTGGCTCTTGGATTTACCCATCCGATTGATTACTCCATTCCGGAAGGTGTGGAAATCAAATGCCCGAATCCCACCCGTGTGGTGGTTTCGGGAACGGACAAACAAAAAGTGGGGGAAACGGCGGCCCAAATCCGCCGCTTTTACAAACCCGAACCTTATAAAGGTAAGGGAATCAGCTATGTGGGCGAGCATATTCGCCGCAAGCAGGGAAAGACCGTCGGTTAAGCGAGGATTCATATGTTAGTCAAGGAAACGGGAAGAATCAAACGTCATCGAAGAATACGCAAAAAACTGTTGGGTACGCCTGAACGTCCTCGCCTGACGGTGCATCGCTCCGCGCGGAATATTTATGTTCAAGTGGTCGATGACACCAAAGCCCATACACTTTATTCTTTTTCCACCGCGGACAAAAAATTTGATGCCGTGGCCCCCAAAAAGGGAAAAGTGGCCAAAGCCGAAAAGCTGGGAGAATTTTTCGCCAAAGATTTAAAAGAAAAAGGAATTAATAAAATCGCATTTGACCGGGGCGGCTATTTATATCATGGGCGCGTGAAAGCGCTGGCCGATTCACTTCGGAAACACGGAATCGATTTCTAATATGACGACGAAAAAAGGAGAAACTCCGTTGGAGGCAACAATTCAAACCGTACCCGTTCAGGAAAATCAAAGTTCTGCCCCATCTCAAGCACCCGTGGCGCAAGCCCCGGCAATGATGCAAACGGCCGCTTTTGAAAAGGTGATTCAAGTGAATCGCTGCGCCAAAGTGGTCAAAGGGGGCCGGCGGTTTCATTTCAGCGCGCTGGTCGTTGTGGGAAATGGCGCAGGCGAAATCGGCTATGCGCTTGGCAAAGCCAATGAAGTGGCGGACGCCATTCGTAAAGGACTTGTTGCCGCACAAAAGAAAAAGATAAAAATTAAAATGAAGGGCACCTCGATCCCTCATGAAGTGGTGGGACGTTACGGTGCCGCAAAAGTGCTGCTTCGCCCTGCCGCGCCCGGTACCGGGATTATTGCCGGCGGAGCGGTCCGTGCGATTTGTGAATCATGTGGAATTAAAGATATTCTTACCAAAAGTCTTGGAAGCGATAATTCCATTAATGTGCTGAAAGCCACGATTGAAGGTTTGAGACAGCTTGTGGATTCGCGTGAACGTGATCAGGCCCAAACTTCACAGGAAAAAAATTAAATGAGAGCAAAATTTCCTTATAAGAAAAGAAGAAAACGTCTTGGATGCGGGATTGGGTCCGGGCACGGAAAAACCTCGACCAAAGGGCATAAAGGTCAGAGGGCGCGTTCCGGTTACACAATGCGCTCGGGTTTTGAAGGAGGACAAAATCCTCTTTACCGCCGGCTTCCCAAACGCGGTTTTAACAATAATTCCTTTAAAAAGGAATATGCCATTGTGAATCTCGGCCAGCTTGCCGAAATGAAAGAGGCGGAGATTACACCCGAAAGTCTTGTCAATCTGGGCGTGGTAAAGAAAATGAAAAATGGTCTTAAGGTTCTTGGCTCCGGAAAAATCAGCCGTCCGCTTGTCATCAAAGCGCATCGTTTCAGCGAATCGGCCAAAACCGCCATTACGAAAGCAGGCGGTCAAGCCATTGTAATTTGAAGGAAGTATGATCCAGGCCTTTACTAATATTTTTAAGGTTCCCGGGTTAAGAGAAAAAGTTTTATTTACGCTCTTTATTATTGTGGTTTACCGCATCGGGGCCTATGTCCCGACACCCGGCATTGACGGGTCGGCGCTGGCGAGATTTTTTCAATCGATTTCGCGCACGCCGGGCGGACAGCTCTTTGGCATTATGGGGATGTTTTCAGGAGGCGCGCTTCAAAAAGCGACGATTTTCGCTCTTGGAATCATGCCGTATATTTCGGCTTCCATTATCCTTCAGCTCATGACCGTGGTCATTCCGGCGCTTGAGAAGCTGGCAAAAGAAGGCGAAGAAGGCCGCAAAAAAATCATTCAATACACGCGCTACGGCACGATTATCCTAAGCATAATTCAAACTTTTTTCATCGCACTCTGGCTTGAAAATCCGAACGCGTTTCAGGGGACCGTGATTGTTCCCAATCCCGGATGGGGATTCCGGCTGATGACGATGCTCACACTCACCACCGGTTCGGCCTTTATTATGTGGCTGGGTGAACAAATTGATCAACACGGCATTGGCAACGGGATGTCCATTATTATCACAGCCGGAATTATTGAATCCGTTCCTACGGCCCTTTGGCAAACTTATATTTTGCTTTCGCCGTTTGATCCGGCCCGCCAGCAGCTTGCCTGGTGGAAATTCATTCTTATGATTGTGCTTTTTGTCGGCACGGTCGTAGGCGTTATTTTGATTATTCAGGGGCAAAGGAAAATCCCGGTCCAGTATGCGAAACAAATCCGGGGAAACCGCATGTACGGCGGGCAAAGCACTTATTTACCCTTGAAAGTGAATCAAGCAGGCGTAATCCCGATTATTTTTGCGCAGTCCGTGATTTTGTTTCCGGCGACGATCGCCGGATTTTTTCCTAAAGCCGGTGCGCTGACGTCCGTAGCGCGGTATTTGACGCACGGATCGATTACTTATGATGTGCTTTATGCACTTTTGATTTTATTTTTTACGTTCTTTTATACGGCGATTACGTTCAACCCGATTGAAGTGAGTGATAATTTGCAGAAATTCGGCGGGTTTGTCCCGGGCATACGGCCGGGGAGAAATACCGCGGAATACCTGGATTATGTCATGACTCACATTGCGGCGAGCGGCGCGATATTTTTAGCGATTATCGCACTTTTCCCGAACATTGTTTCGTCGCCGAAAGTTTTGAACATCCCGTTTTTAATCGCCAGTTTTTTCGGCGGTACCGGACTTTTGATTATTGTCGGGGTGGTGCTGGATACGATGAAGCAGATAGAATCCCAGCTTCTGATGCGCCATTACGAAGGGTTTGTTAAAAAAGGTAAATTAAAGGCGCGCCGTTAATATGAGGTTGATTCACTTGGGACCCCCGGGAGCCGGGAAAGGCACTCATGCGAAAATCTTGAGTGAGAAGCATCAAGTCCCTCATTTGGCAGCAGGCGATATTTTAAGGCGCAATATTCGTGAGCAAACGCCGCTTGGCTTGAAAGCCAAAGATGTCATTGAGCGCGGCGAACTGGTTTCCGATTCTCTCGTCAATCAAATGATGACCGGGGAAATTAGGAAATCCGGTGTTCATAAAGGTTTTATTCTGGACGGTTATCCAAGAACGCGCAAACAAGCGGAAGTTTTGGATTCCTTTTTGGAGAAGCAAAAGGCAAAGCTTGACGCGGTTCTGAATTTTGTGACGACCGAAGATGTGATTGTCGACCGGTTGTCCGGCCGGCGGGTTTGTACCCAATGCGGAAAAAATTATCACATCCGTAATATTCCCCCGAAAAAAGAGGGGATTTGCGATCAATGCGGGATTGCGCTGGTCCAGCGTAAAGATGATCAACCGGAAACAATCAGCCATCGCCTGAAGGTTTACCGGAAAGAAACAGAGCCGCTGATCGGCTATTACGCCAAAAAAAGAATTTTGTGGGAAGTTTCGGGTGACCACGATGTCCCCGAATTGCAGCAGGAAATTCATGAGCTCTTTGAAAGATTAAAGCTGAACGCATGATTTCGCTGAAGTCGAAGCGGGAGATACAAATCATGCAAGAGGCTGGCGATATTCTGAAAGAAGTTTTCCGCAGGGTGAAACCTGCGGTCAAAGCCGGTGTCACTACCGACGAGCTGGATGCGATTGCCGAAAGTGTCATTCGCGAACGAAACGGCGAACCGGCGTTTAAAGGTTATCGCGGGTTTCCGAAAACAGCCTGTATTTCTGTGAATGAAGAAGTGGTTCACGGAATTCCGGGTTCGAAAGCCCTGAAAGATCAAGACCTTGTCAGTTTTGATATCGGCGTCAAAGTGAACGGTTATTATGCCGATGCCGCCCGGACCTGGTCTGTGGGCCCGGTGAGCGGGAATCGGCAAAAGCTGATGGAAACCGCAAAGGATTCGCTGACGGCCGGACTTAACGCTTACAAACCCGGATGCCGGATCGGCGATTTGTCCGAGGCGATTCAGAAATTGATTGAGTTGCGCGGCTTCGGAGTGGTTCGCGATTATGTAGGGCATGGGATCGGCCGGGCCATTCATGAAGAGCCTCAGGTCCCTAATTACGGCCGGGCCGGACATGGTCCACGCATACCTTAACTTGACCGGAGATTAAAATTGCCCAAAGAAGACGCCATTGAAGTTGAAGGGACCGTGATTGAGCCTCTCCCGAATGCGATGTTCCGGGTAGAGCTTGAAAATGGACATAAAGTTTTGGCCCATATTTCCGGGAAAATGAGAATGCATTACATCCGCATTCTTCCGGGCGACCGGGTGAAAGTCGAGCTTTCACCGTATGATTTAACGCGCGGGCGCATTACTTTCCGCGTGAAATGACGGCGTAAAAACGCCGTCATCCTGAGCGTAGCGAAGGATCTCCGAGATCCTTCGGTCCTACGGACCTCAGGATGACAAGAGAGGATTTGCATGAAAGTTAGAAGTTCAGTCAAACGTATTTGTGAAAATTGCAAAATCATACGCCGTAAGCGTATTGTGTATGTAATCTGTTCGAATCCCAAACACAAACAGCGCCAGGGATAATTCGAGACTTAGAGGAGAAGGGAATTTATGCCACGTATTATCGGAGTTGATATTCCAAGGGAAAAAAGAGTTTTGATCGCCCTGACTTATTTGTACGGGATCGGAAAAACTCTTTCCAAGAAAGTTTTGGACGAAGTAAAAATCGATCATAATAAACGGGCCAAGGATTTGACGGAAAAAGAAATTTCCCAAATCACGACGGTCATTCAAAAAAATTTCAAGGTGGAAGGGGATTTGCGCCGCGAAGTCCAGCAGAACATCAAACGTTTGATGGATGTACGCTCGTACCGCGGCAGCCGCCATCTTAAAGGTCTTCCGGTCCGCGGGCAAAGGACTCATACCAACGCCCGGACGCGCAAAGGACCGAGAAAAACCATCGGTGGGCTCAATAAGAAGCCGCCGTCACCGAAATAAATGAGCACGCAACTTACGGAACGTAAGTTGCCTGTGCGAATTTATCCCCGAACACTTTAATCGGGGATCTAACAATATAGATTCCCGCCTAAAGCACGCGGGAATGACAGAGAGGAATCTAGAATGGCGAAAAAGAAAAAGGTTAAGCATGTCGCGCGTGGAGTCGCTCATATCACGGCGAGTTTCAATAATACGATCGTGACCATCAGCGATCCCGAAGGCAATACGATTTGCTGGTCATCGTCCGGAGCTGCGGGTTTCAAAGGGTCTAAGAAATCAACTCCCTTTGCGGCCCAGATTGCCTCCGAACAAGCGGCCAAAAAAGCCCTCGAATTTGGCATGAAAGAAGTGGAAGTTTATATCAAAGGTCCGGGCTCGGGCCGTGAATCCGCGATTCGTGCTCTTCAGGCTGCAGGCCTTCAGATCAGCTCCATTCATGATATTACGCCAATTCCGCACAACGGATGCCGGCCGCCGAAGAGAAGGAGAGTTTAAGTTATGGGAAAATATCGAGGACCGGTCAACCGGCTTGCGCGTCGCGAGGGAGTAAATCTTTTTCTGAAATCAAGCACGCGCCGCAACGACGACAAATTCCGCGAGCGGCTTTCCCAACCGCCGGGACAGCATGGGCAAAAGCGCCAAAAGCTTTCCGATTACGGCACCCAGCTGCGCGAAAAGCAGAAAATGAAAAGAATTTACGGAGTTATGGAACGGCAGTTCCGTGTGTTTTTTCACCGCGCTTCTAAAAAACGCGGTGCCACAGGTGAAATCCTGATTCAGCTTTTAGAAAGACGTTTGGACAATGTTCTGTACCGGCTTCTCTTTGCCTCGACGCGCAGGGAAGGACGGCAAATGGTCAGTCACGGACTGATTTTTGTCAACGGCCGGCCGGTCAACATTCCATCTTATTTGGTCAAACCGGGCGATAAAATTACACCGCGTCCTAAAGAAGCCAATATTAACCGGATCAAAGCTCAGCTTGAAAAATGGCAGGACTTGACCATTCCGGACTGGCTTTCGGTTGATCGTAACACGCTGGAAGTCAAAGTAGAGCGCATGCCGACCAAAGGCGATGCAGCACTGCCAGTTGAAGAGTCGTTAATCGTAGAGTTGTATTCAAAATAGCATTCTAGTCATTCTGAGGCCGAAGGCCGAAGAATCTCGGTTTTGAGATCCTTCACTTCGTTCAGGATGACAAATATAAATTCAATGAGGAGGAATTCCATGGGAATCCGCTGGAAAACATTTGAAATGCCGAAACGTCTTGAAGTTGACAAGGCGAGCCTCACCCTGACTTATGGGAAATTTGTGGCCGAGCCTTTTGAACGAGGTTATGGAACAACGATCGGAAACGCCCTTCGGCGCGTTTTGATTTCTTCGATCGAAGGCTCCGCCGTGACGAGCCTGAAAATCGATGGCATGCTTCACGAATTTTCCGCCATTGAGGGCATTCTTGAAGATGGCGCCCAGATTGTGCTCAATATTAAAAGGCTTGTCCTTAAATATCACGGCAAAGGCCCCAAAAAAATATACATCGACACCAAGAAAACGGGACCAGTCACCGCACGTGACATCCATGCCGATGAGACCATTGAAATTGTCAATCCGGACCTTGTGATCTGCACGCTCACCAAGGAAATTCCGCTCAAAATTGAGATGGAAGTTGGACGCGGACGCGGTTATGTGCCGGCTGATCGGAATAAACAGGAAGGTTCTCCGATCGGAGTGGTCCCAGTGGATTCTATTTTTTCACCGATCACCAAGGTGAATTTTACCGTGGAAAATACCCGTGTGGGGCAAATCACGGATTATGACCGTTTGATTCTCGAAGTCTGGACCAACGGCGCCATGAATCCTGAAGAAGCCCTTCTTTACGCTTCCAATATTCTTCAGCGTCATCTGGACATTTTCGTCAATTACGGCGAATTGCCCGAAGAAGAAGAGGAAGAAGAAGAGGAACGGGACGATCATTTTAAAGAACTTGTGACCAAACCGATCAGCGAACTGGAACTCTCGGTCCGAAGCGCCAATTGTCTTGAAGCGGCCAACATCAAGACCATCGGGGACCTCGTGAAAAAGAGTGAAACAGAAATGCTGAAATATAAAAACTTCGGAAAAAAATCTCTTTCTGAAATTGCAGGAATTCTCAACACCATGGGGCTTTCCCTGGGAATGAATGTTGAAGAAAGACTTCAAGGGAAAAAGGCCGCGCCGGGCGCTTCACAGCCGGCAGCTTAAGGAAGACATTATGAGACACGGAAAACGGAGAGGAAAACTCGGGGTCAAAAGTGCGCATCGCCAGGCCCTTTTGAAAAATCTCGTGAAAAGCCTTGTGATTCACAAACGTATTTTCACGACCGTCAATAAGGCCAAAGAGGCAAGCGCTTATGCCGATCAAATGGTCACTTTAGCGAAGCGCGGCGACCTTTCCAGCCGGCGGCTGCTCATTTCCCGTCTTGGTTCCCCTCATGCTGCCAATACTTTGATTACGCAAATTGCTCCTGTTTTTAAAGAACGGCAGGGAGGCTATACGCGCGTTTTAAAAGTCGGTTTTCGTCCTGGGGACGGGGCCGCGAAGGCGCTTCTGGAATTTTCTGCGGTGATCGAATCCCCGGACATCAAGAAAAAGCCTAAAACAGAAAAGCTGAAAAAGGAACTCAAACCCAAAGAGAGCGCTCCGAAAACGCACGTTCACGAAGAGAAAAAAAGACCTGCCCCTCAAGCGGAAAAAGTTTCTCCCAAAAAGGAAGAAAAGAAAGAATCCGAAAAAAGAGGCGGTTTCTTAAATACCCTTCGGAAATTTCTCAAAGGTGACGAAGACAAGAAGTCCTAAAATGGCCCAAGCCTCCCCCCGCACATTTGCCCTTGCCCAAAGGGTGATGTCGGTTGCCCCTTCCGTCACGCTTGCCATTGCTGCCAAGGCCAAAGAAATGCAGGCCCAAGGCATTCAAGTTCTCTCACTGAGCGCAGGCGAGCCCGATTTCGATACTCCCGATTACATTAAAGAAGCCGCCATTCAAGCCCTGCAAAAAGGCGCCACCAAATACACTCCTGCGACAGGCACGATTGAACTGCGCCGTGCCATTGCCGCAAAACTCAAACGCGATCAAAATCTGAATTTCGAGCCAAGCCAAATTATTGTAGGCACCGGTGCCAAACATGCCATTTTCAATGTGCTTTTTGCTTTATTAAATGAAGGCGACGAAGTTTTAATCCCGAGCCCGTATTGGCTGAGTTATCCGGAAATGGTGACCGTTTTGGGAGGCCGTTCTGTTTTTTTGAAAACTACGGAAGCGACCAGCTTTAAGCTGACGCCGGACATTCTGAAAAAAGGAATTACCGACCGCTCTAAGATTTTAATTTTGAATTCTCCTTCGAACCCGACCGGCGCGGTTTATTCCCGCAAAGAACTTTTGGACCTCATGACGGTATTAAAAAATTTCCCAAAACTTATTGTTCTTTCCGATGAAATTTATGAAAAATTAATTTTTGGCGGTGCGGCGCATGAATCCATCGCTTCCTTAGACCCGGAAATGGCGCAGCGCACGGTGATTGTCAACGGCATGAGCAAAGCTTATTCCATGACGGGATGGCGTTTGGGGTATGCGGCCTGTCCCAATAAAGAATTGGCCGAAGCCGTGGGCAGTATTCAAAGCCATTCGACTTCCAATCCAACTTCATTTGCCCAAGCCGGCGGCGTAACCGCTTTAGAAAAAGGTGAGGACGACGCCCGTAAAATGTGCCAAGTGTTTGAAAAACGCCGCGATTTACTTTTTGATTTAATTTCCAAAATCCCCGGCCTCAAACCTTTCAAACCCGGCGGGGCCTTTTATCTTTTTGTCAATATCGCCCAAACCGGCATCGATTCGGTGACTTTTTCCAACCGGCTTCTGCAGGAAGCCCATGTTGCCGTGGTGCCCGGCAAACCTTTTGGCAGTGACGAACATATACGCCTCAGCTTTGCCGCTTCCGAAAAAGTCTTGACCGAAGCTTCCACCCGCATCGCTTCCTGGCTCGCAAAAAAATAGAAAATAGGTACCCCTTCCGGCGGTACACCGTTCAAAAGTACCAGGTTTGATTTTAACCCTGTACTTTTGGAAGGGGTACCTTGCATAATCTAAAAAAGCAATCTTAGAGGGAGAATAATTTCCATGCAAATTGAGAAGTTAAAAACAGGACAAAACATTGACCGGGAACAGCTGGTGGAAAAACTTACCGCCCTGCGTTATCAGCGCCATGAATTTGTGGCCAAGCCCGGCGAATTTGCCGTGCGGGGCGGCGTTTTCGATATTTATCCCGTGACTTACCGGGCCCCTGTACGGCTGGAATTTGAGGCCGACTCCATCACCACCATCCGTGATTTTTCTCCTGCCGATGGAAAATCCATGACCCTTTTTGACGAGCTGTATCTCATCCCTGTCACAGAAAATTTCGAGAAAAAAATTTCCCGTATAAACGACCGCATCGATTCCTTCGACCCTTTGACGGACGTAGGCGATCTCGAACCGGGAGACTATGTGGTCCATTTTCATTATGGCATTGGGAAATATTTAGGCACCAAAACCATTCAAGTAGAAGGCAAGCGCGCTAAACATATGGCGCTTGAATATGCCAATCGTGAAATTCTTTATCTGGGTCTTAACGAACCTGTCGAGCGTTATATCGGCGGCGAAGGCATGGCCCCGCGCCTCACCAAACTCAACACCAAGGAATGGGAAAAGGTCAAGGCCCGGACCCGTCTAGCCGTCAATCGCATGGCCAAGGAAATGATCGAACTTCAGGCCAAGCGTAAACTTTTGCGCGGCCATGTATTTCCTAAAGACCAGCCCTGGCAAAAACAATTTGAATCCGAATTTCCTTTTGAAGAAACTCCCGACCAAAAAAAGGCCCTGGAAGAAGTTAAGAAAGATATGGAAAGCAATCGTCCCATGGACAGGCTGCTTTGCGGGGATGTGGGCTACGGCAAAACCGAAGTGGCCATGCGCGCGGCCTTTAAAGCGGTCATGGGCGGAAGGCAAGTGGTCATTCTTGTGCCGACCACGGTTTTGGCGGAACAGCATTATCTGGTTTTTAAATCCCGTCTCAAAAATTTTCCTGTGACGGTTGAAGTTTTGTCCCGTTTCCGCTCTAAAAAGGAACAAACCGGCATCATCGCCTCCGTGAAAGAAGGCGCCACCGACATTGTGATCGGCACCCATCGTTTGCTTTCCCGTGACATCAAAGTCAAAAATCTCGGGCTTGTGGTCATTGATGAAGAACAGCGTTTCGGGGTCAGGCATAAAGAAAGGCTGAAACAATTGCGCGAATTGGTGGACGTTCTCACGCTGACGGCCACGCCCATTCCCCGCACTCTGTACATGTCCCTTGTCGGCGTGCGGGACATGTCCGTCATTAATACTCCGCCCCAAAACCGCATGCCTATAGAAACCTGCGTTTTGGAATATGATGAATTAAGAATACGCCAGGCTTTTGAGCGTGAGTTGGCGCGCGGCGGGCAAATTTATTTTGTCCATAACCGGGTCCAGTCCATCGAGAAAATATCGGAGAATTTGAAAAAAATTCTGCCGCAGGTGCGTTTTGGCATTGCGCATGGGCAAATGGTCCCCACCATGCTTGAACAAATCATGGAGGATTTTCTGGCCCGGCGTATCGACTGCCTTGTTTCCACCAATATTATTGAATCCGGAATTGATATCCCCAATGTGAATACCATTCTCGTCAATCGCGCCGATACTTTCGGGCTGGCGGAACTATATCAATTACGAGGCCGTGTGGGAAGATATCAGGAAAGGCGCCAGGCCTACGCTTATTTTCTTGTCCCCAAAAACTGGGTCATGACGCAGGACGCGGAAAAACGCCTTGCCGCGATTGAACGTTTTACCGAACTTGGCTCCGGTTTCAAAATTGCGCTGGAGGACCTTGAAATCCGGGGGGCGGGTAATTTGCTCGGCCATGAGCAAAGCGGATTCATTCATGCCGTGGGCTTTGACCTTTATTGCCGCATGCTCAAAAAAGCCATAGGTACCCCTTCCGAAGGAACAGGGTCTAATTCTCATCATGGTTGAACCCTGTACCTGCGGAAGGGGTACCTTCTTATTGAAAATCTTCGCAAGTTATGGTATTAAAGGTACTTCCATGAAGCATTTCTATCTGGTTCTATTCACCTTTTTAGCCCTTCTTCCGCCGGCTTTTGCCGAGTCCCAACTGGTTGAGCGGGTCGTTGCCGTCGTCAATGATGAGCCCATCACGCAAAGCGAGCTCGACTTCCTTTTGAGGCCGGTTTATGAGAATTACAGCAAAGAATATCAGGGAGACATGCTGGCTGAAAAATTGGATGACGCCCGCCAAAAGCTGCTCAATCAATTGATCGAAGACCGGTTGGTGATTCAAGAAGCCAAGGCGCGCGGTATCGAGGCCGATCCGGCAGAGCTTGAAAAAGAATGGGACCAGCTCAGGACCCGCTTATCAGGGCAAAAAAAGATGGAAGACGCGCTTGCTTCGGAAGGCCTGACTCAAACCTCCATGAAGGACCAGCTTAAAAAACAACTTATGATACGCAATCTTCAAGACCAGGAAATCCGCGCCAAAGTGGTGGTTTCTCCTCTTGCCGTGGAAGAATATTATAAAACTCATATTGAAGAATTTTCCGGCCAGGAACGTTTAAAAGTGCGTTCGATTACGCTGACCAAAAGCGAAGAAGCGCGCGAAAGGGGCCTGGCTGACGAAATCGCCAAGGCCAAAATCGAAGATATTTATAAAAGGGTCAAGGCCGGCTCGGATTTTGAAGAACAAGCCAAAAATTTTTCGGAAGATTCTAACGCGAAAAACGGAGGCATTTCCGAATGGGTAATGAGGGGCGAAATGATCCCGGCCATTGACGAAATTATTTTTAAACTCACGCCCGGCCAAATTTCGGAAATCATCGAAACGCCGATGGGCTATCATATCTTCCGGCTTGAAGAAAAAGAGGAAGGAAAGAAAAAAAGTCTCGAAGAAGTGCGGTCTGAAATTTTCGGAAAACTCTATCAAAAAGAGGCCTCCAAACGTTTCCGCGAATGGATGCAGGAACTCAAGCGGAACGCCTACATCTCTGTACGCTAATGCCTAAACCCGTAATCGCCGTCACTTCCGGAGATCCGGGAGGGATAGGCCCCGAGATCATTGCCAAAACTTTCCGTACATTCCCCAAAAATCCTTTATGCCGTTATCTGATCATTGGGACACGGGCCCCCTTTGAGCTTTTAAAGGAAAAATTCGGCCTCCGCACTAAATTCGATTTTCTTGAAATCGAAAAACTAGGTTTTGATTTAGGACGTATTTCAAAACGAAATGCCCTGGCCGCGCATCTTGCTCTGGAGGCCGCCGCGAAGTTGGCCCGAGAGGGCAAAATCCAGGCCCTTGTGACGGCGCCTGTCAATAAATCCGCCATGCAGCTTGTAGTCAAAAAATTTCAGGGCCATACGGAATTTCTTGCCAAGCACGCCCGCGCCAAACATTTTGCCATGATGTTTGTAAGTGAACGTTTAAAAGTCACGCTCGTCACGATTCATGTGCCGCTTAAAAAGGTGAGCGCTCTTTTAAAGCCGGAAATGATTTTTGAAAAAATAGTCCTCACCGACCGTTTTCTTAAAAAATATTTTAAGATCAAAAAACCCCGCCTTGCCGTATGCGCCTTAAATCCTCACGGCAGGGAATTCGGAGAAGAGGAAGATAAGATTATTGTTCCTGCCATCCGCAAAGCCCGGAAGGCAGGCATTCGGGCCGAAGGGCCTCTTCCCGGCGACCAGGTTTTTTTTGACGCCTATCACGGCAGGCATGACGGAGTAATTAGCATGTTTCATGATCAGGGACTCGCGCCTTTTAAGCTGATTGCTTTCCGTGACGGCGTCAACGTGACGCTCGGCCTCCCTTATATACGCACCTCCCCGGACCATGGCACGGCCTTTGACATTGCCTATCAGGACAAGGCTGATCCCGTATCTTTCAAAAGCGCCCTCCGTCTGGCCGAAAAATTGACTATGACAGAGTATGCCCACACAAATTGAGCTTTTGAAAAAATACGGTCTTTCAGTCCAAGGGCATATCGGCCAGCACCTTCTGATTGACGCCAATCTCCAGCGCAAAATCGTCGATCTTCTCGATCTCAATTCCCGTGACAAAGTTTTTGAAATCGGGCCGGGATTGGGGGCGCTCAGCGCCGAAATTTTAAGCCGCGGTGCGAAGCTTGTTGCCGTCGAAAAGGACAAAAAATTCGCAGAAATTCTTGAAACCGAACTTGATCAGAATTACCGGGGAAAGTATCAAATTATTCAGGGGAATGCACTGGAAGTGGATTGGAGGAAAATTTTAAAGAAAAGGTCAGCGCCCAAGGCTTCTTTTAAATTTGTCAGCAATCTGCCTTACTATATAAGCACGCCCATCCTTTTTAAGCTTATAGAGAATAGAGATCTTTTTTCCATGGCCGTTTTGACTGTGCAAAAAGAAGTGGCCGAACGGATTTTGGCGGTGCCCGGCAGCAAAGATTACAGCCGGCTTACGCTTGGAGTCGGATTTTATGCGAATGCGAAAAGAGCCTTCAATATTCCTCCTTCCTGTTTTTCTCCGCGCCCTGAAGTAGAATCCACGGCGCTGGTTTTAACTTTCAGGCCCGGTTCCGAACTGCCCAAAATCGACCAAAAACTTCTCTTTCACATTATTCAAACAGCATTCAGCCAGCGGCGGAAAACGCTTCTCCATCTTTTGGGCCATGCTAAAATATCGGGCCTGAAAAGAGCGGCTTTATTGGAAATTTTTAAAGGGATGGGACTTCCAGAAAAGGTCCGCGGCGAGGAGCTTTGGCTTAAGAATTATCTGGCTCTCGCGAAAGAAATTTCACATGGCGTGGAATAATTACCGTTTTGTCACGGAGTGGACGG
>JACPXL010000038.1 GCA_016196555.1 Candidatus Omnitrophota bacterium
ATTCCCATCGATCTCGATCAGGTTTGTGATTTGATTAAAAAGCGCCATGCGCGCGGGAAGACATTCAGTATTATCGCCGTTGCCGAAGGGGCCCATCTAAAAGACCAAGGGTTGGTGGCCAACGACAAATTGGACCAGTTTGGACATATGCGCTTAGGCGGTATCGGGCAATTTATTGGTGCATTAATCGAACAAAGAACCGGTTATGAAACTCGTGTGACTGTTCTGGGACATATTCAGCGCGGCGGATCACCCTCCGCATTTGACCGGGTTCTTGGTACTAGGTTCGGCGTGAAAGCTGTGGAATTGGTAAAAGCAGAAAAATTTGGCCATATGGTAAGCCTTCAGGGACGCAATATTGTCGATGTCTCTCTTGCCGATGCCATTGGCCAGCTTAAAACTGTTCCGCCTGAGCTTTACGAAATGGCCCAGCTTTTTTTTGGCTAAAGGAATATCATGGCAAATAAAACAATGACAGCCTCCATCAATGAAAATTTAGAATCCATTATTAAAGAACATCGCGAAGCGGTGGAGAATAGTTTTACGGACTCTCAGCTCGCGGTTCTTGAGAAGATTTCGCGGGAAATTCTCAAAGCATTTATGGCAGGCCATAAAATTCTTTTATGCGGGAATGGAGGAAGCGCCGCGGATGCTCAGCATATTGCTGCTGAATTTATTGCGCGCTTCAAACGGGACCGGAAAAGTCTTCCCGCGATTGCTTTGACGACCGATACCTCCATCCTCACGGCCGTGGCAAATGATTATGATTATGAAAAAATCTTTTCCAGGCAGATCGAGGGATTGGGCAGCAAAGGAGATATTTTGATTGCCATCTCCACCAGCGGAAATTCTAAAAATGTTTTAACTGCGGTAAAACAAGCGCAAAATCAGGGGCTTGTGACCATTGGTTTTACCGGTCCCGCCGGATCATTGCCCGGGATGGTCGACATTTGCTTTCATTCTCAAACAAAAAAGACTCCTCATATTCAAGAAATTCACATCACGGCGCTTCATGCCATTTCGGAAGTCGTTGAAGACGTCCTCTTCGGTTCTTAATCTCAAGCGAAAGATTATCCGCCGTTCCCAAATCCAGGAGCTTGTCCGGCGTCTTCGCAATACCCGCAAGAGAATCGTTTTCACGAATGGAACTTTTGATTTTATTCATCTCGGCCATATTCGCTATTTGGCCCAGGCAAAAAGTTTCGGCGATGTTTTAATTGTTGGAGTCAATACGAATGCTTCGGTGAGAAGTTATAAAGGACCGAATCGTCCTATTAATCCGGAAGGAGACCGGATACAAGTGCTGAGCGCGCTTGAATGTGTCGATTTTGCAGTTTTATTCTCAGAGCCGAGTCCGCTAAAACTCATTTTGGAAATACGTCCTCATGTGCTCGTCAAAGGTTCGGATTGGAAGAAAAACCAAATTGCGGGTGCGCGTGAAGTTGAATCTTGGGGTGGCAAAGTGAAGCGGATAAAACTTGTTCCTGGACGTTCAACGACAAAATTAATCGAAGGAATTAAGGCGAAGCCAACGCTCGAAAAAATCCCCAATGCCTAATCGAATGATGGATCCCGCAAAGCCCGCAATTTTTAAAAATTTCCGCCTTTATGCAGTCACGGATGTTAAATCTCCGGATGAATCCTGGTTTGAAAAAGTCCGCGCTGCTTACGAAGGCGGTGCGGATATTGTGCAGCTGCGCTCTAAGACCTTATCGGACCGCGAGCTTTATCATTGGGGATTGAAGTTCCGCAAAATTGCCGATGAATTTGGAAAATTATTTTTTGTCAATGATAGGCCCGATTTAGCAATTGCAGTATCGGCAGACGGAATTCATGTCGGACAGAATGATTTTTCGACTCATGTTCTGCGGGAAATGTTTCGCCAGGCTGGAGTTTCCATGTGGATTGGAAAATCCACCCATAGCATGGATCAAGCTATTGCTGCGGGAGCCGAAGGAGCGGATTATATTGGCGTGGGGCCTGTTTTTTCGACGCCTACAAAAAAAGATTATATCCCTGTGGGGCTTTCTTTGGTCCGGAATGTGGCGGAAAACTCCGGCATTCCATTTGTTTGTATCGGTGGAATTGATTTAACGAACGTAGACATGTTGTTAGAAGCCGGTGCGCATAGAATCGCAGTGGTGCGGGCCATTTTTGAGGCGAAAGATGTTTATGAAGCAACCAGAAAATTACGTGCAAGAATCGAAACCTTCGAAAAGTCCCATGCCGGAGCTTAATTCACCGCTTGCGGTGGTCGGAACGGTTGCCATTGACGCCGTCAAAACTCCTTTTGGAGCGCGCGACCGTGTTTTTGGAGGATCGGCCTCTTATTTTTCCTATGCCGCCAGTTTTTTTACGCCGGTCAGTCTTATTGCGGTTGTGGGCCAGGATTTTCCGGAAGAGTATAGAAAAATTTTAAAAGAACATCCGATTGATCTCAGCCATTTAGAAGTGATTAATGGAAAAACTTTTTCCTGGAAAGGGGAATATGGAACAGACCTGAATACGGCCCATACTCTCGATACTCAACTCAACGTTTTGCTCGATTTTAAACCGAAGTTAATGTTTAAAACACTTCCCGAATATATTTTTTTAGCCAATGTAGATCCTTTAATTCAGGCGGATGTGCTTGATCAATTAGAAAAACCCAAATTGAAATTTGTGGCTTGCGATACCATGAATTTTTGGATTGCCAATAAACGCAAAGAAGTTTTGGAAGTGCTGGCTCGAGTGGACGCGGTGGTTTTAAATGACGGCGAAGCGCGCCAGCTTACAGGTGAGCCCAATCTCATTCGTGCAGGGCAGAAAATCAAAGAATTGGGGCCTGGATACGTCATTATTAAAAAAGGGGAGCATGGTGTTCTGCTTTTTTACGAGAGCCATTTTTGTGCATTGCCAGCTTATCCTTTGGAAGAAGTTTATGATCCTACCGGAGCGGGGGATACTTTTGCCGGCGGTTTAATGGGGCATTTGGCTTCAACCGGCGATTTGAGTTTTGAGAATATGAAAAAAGCGATTGCAACAGCCAGCATTCTCGCCTCCTTTACGGTGGAGGATTTTGGGCTTGAAGCACTGCGCCGTATTCAGCGTTCCGACATCGATCAGCGCCTCGCCTTATTCCGTAAAATCAGCAGCTTTTAAACCTCTTGCGGGATTAGCATAGTGGTAATGCACGAGCTTCCCAAGCTTGTGAGACGGGTTCGATTCCCGTATCCCGCTTCGATCTTATGATCGAATGCGGCGCCGTGCGGTTTTAAGGATAACCGTTGCGGCGTTCGATACGGGAATCGATTAGAACTTCCCGTATCCCGCTCCATTACTTCCGTTTGTGGAAATTAATTTATTGCGACGAGTGATGAAAAGTGATACTCTTTGCGGGTCGGTTTCCTCTTATTTCCGCCATGACACTTTCATAATTAGCATCTACGGGAGGCTATTGTATGATCCCATCGAAAGAAAAGGAAAGCGTTGTCTTACGGATTGCCGGTGCCGCCGGGGATGGTATTGCTTCCTCCGGCGAGGTCTTCGGCAAGATCTGCTCCCGCCTTGGTCTTCACGTCATGGCCTACAACGCCTATCAGTCGGCAATTCGCGGTGGCCATGTCTGGCTCCAGCTTCATGTCGGTTCTGAGAAAACGTTAAGCCACGGGGAGGCGCCCGACGTCTTGGTTCTCTTGAATCGTACAAGTCCCGAAGTGCACGTGCCGCAAGTGAAAAAAGGCAGCGTGGTTTTCTACAATACCTCCCAAATTCCTTCTGACTTCACAAAAATGCGCCAGGACGTTACCTTTTATGGCATCCCTTTTCGAGAATTAGTAACGGAGCCCGGCGTCGAAGCGGTGATGGCCAATACCATGCTCCTGGGAGGCGTCGTTGGAATCCTCGGACTCGATCCGAAAATCGGCCTTGATTTTATTGCCGATCGTTTCCGAAAAAAAGGTGAACAGGTCATCGGTTTGAATCAGCGTGTCTTCCAAATCGGCATGGATTGGGTGAAGAAGAATGCAGCACCGCTTAATGTCTCGCTTCATGGCGACGGGAAAAAACGAATGTTTCTGACGGGTAATCACGCGTTCGGCATGGGGCTTCTGGCGGGCGGACTCAAATTTTATGCGGGATATCCGATGTCCCCTTCGTCCGGTATTCTGCACTATGTGGCGGCGAAGGCCAAAGCTCATCAAATGATCGTCAAGCAAACGGAGGACGAGATCGCCGCCGTGAACTTTATTATCGGAGCCGCCCATGCGGGCGTGCGCACTGCGACGGCAACTTCGGGCGGCGGATTTTCACTGATGGTCGAAGGTGTCGGTCTGGCCGGAATGTTGGAAGAGCCAATTGTCATCATTAATGTTCAGCGCGGCGGGCCTTCCACGGGTATTCCGACCAAACAGGAACAGGGCGACTTGAATCTTCTGCTCGGTGCCGGGCAAGGAGATTTTCCTCGGATCATCCTTGCGCCTAAAGATACCGAAGACGCCTTTTATACCGCTTGGCGCGCCTTGAATCTTGCGGAAAAATACCAAACGCCGGTTCTTATCCTCTCCGACCTTTTCCTCTCCGAACATTTCCAAACAGTCGATCCCTTCCGATTTGATTTGCCGATTGAACGCGGTAAATTGCTTCGATCGGTTAAGGGCGAATACAAACGCTTTCTCATCACCGAAGATGGTATTTCTCCGCGGCTCCTGCCCGGAGCCACGCAGGGGATGTATTGCTCGGCAAGTGATGAACACGATGAGTCCGGCATTGTGATCAGCGACGTGTTGGCAGGACTTCCGAGTTCGCTCGAAATTCGAAATAAGATTCATGCAAAGAGGATGAGAAAATTGGACGTGATGCGAAATGAGGATATGCGTCTACCGACCCTCACGGGAGAACCGGAGGCGGAACTCACCCTGATGGGTTGGGGTTCGACTTACGATGCGATTGAAGAGGCCTGCCAGTATTTTGCGCACGAGGGAATCGCGGTGAATCACCTCCATTTTACGGATATTTATCCCCTTCCCATCCAAGGGGTACTCGATATTCTGAATTCCTGTCATGAGATTATCGGTGTGGAGACAAATTATACGTCCCAGATGTGCCGCTTGATCCGTACCGAGACGGGCTATCATGTTAAAAAGACCGTGAACCGCTATGACGGCGAACCCTTCACCGGCGAAGATATTTATCGCCGGGTGAAAAAAGAGATCATGTATGTCTGAGGCGAAACAGTTCGACAGCGCCACCCATCCGGATTGGTGTCCTGGCTGCGGCGATTTCGGACTGCTTGCCGCACTTAAAAAAGCCTATGCGGGCCTGAATATTGACCCAAATCAAATGATGACCGTCTCAGGCATTGGTTGTTCCTCGAACCTTCCCGGCTTCATTAATACCTACGGCCTGCACACCTTGCACGGCCGCTCGCTTCCGATCGCACAAGGCGTTAAGCTTGCCAATCACCGAATGACGGTTGTCGCCGTCGGAGGAGACGGCGACGGTTACGGCATCGGTGTCGGCCATCTGGTTCATGCGATGCGGCGCAATATTGACATCACCTATGTCGTGATGAACAACGCCATCTACGGACTCACGACCGGTCAAACATCCCCCACAAGCGGCCTTGGGATGAAAACCAAGTCCACTCCTTTTGGAAATCCGGAGCTGCCGATCAATCCGCTCACCTTGGCGCTCGGCAGCGGCTGCGGGTTTGTGGCGCGCGCGTATACAGGACATATTCCGCAGCTGGTCGAGATCCTCCAAAAAGCCGTTCAGCATCAGGGCTTTGCGCTCGTGGACACCTTTAGTCCTTGCGTCACGTTTAATACGATCAATACACACGAGTTCTACAAAAAAAATACGAAAGACATCAACAAGGCAGGGCATGATGTTTCCGATATCCACGCCGCGTTTCACGAAGCCATGCGCGAGGATTACATTGCGACCGGCATCTTCTATCAAAATGAACGTCCCTGTTACGAGGAAAGCGAGCGCGAAACACTTGCCAAGCCGCTCGTCGATCACGAACTTGGCCTTTCGCTTGATCAGCACAACAAGCTTACTGCCGAGTTCGTCTAATCCACAAAGATCGCCAGGCGTCCTGCAAATCAACAGTGTGGGCGGTTTCCGTTCGTAGGTTGTCCGCGATTTCAAGCGATTGGCATCTCAAAATGCCTCGCGTGACAGTCCCATAACGTCTAGCCATCGCCGTCAAAGATGAAATCACCACGGAGGATTTGAAGAGAACAACACTCAAAGAGGAGGGAAGCCCACATGATTCCGCCGCGTCTTAAAAAATTCCTCCAGGATCAACAGACCGCTTATAAAGTCATCCCCCAAAGCCAGATTCCGGACATGCCGCAGGAGAAAGCTAAAGTGGTCATGGTCAAAGCAGCCGGCAAAGATGTCATGGTGGTTTTACCTTCCACGGCGGTGCTCGATCCTTTTAAGCTTGGCATTCTTCTGGACATCGAATCCATCCGCTTGGATTCGGATGAAGAGGTCTACAAACTCTTTCCCGACTGTGAACCCGATGCGCTTCCTGCGCTGGGTCTTCCTTACGACATTCCATGTTTTATCGACGAGACCTTGCTGGACGGGGAAGAGGTATTCTTCCCCGGTGGAAATCATGAGGATGCCATTTGCATCAATTCTGACGAGTACTGGCGCGTGGCGCAGGGTGAGGTCGGTGATTTCCGTCAGCGAGGCATTTCGAAGCATTCAACCTTCGAGAATAATATTTGATCATGGCGCTTTGACGACAGGGCCTTACAAGGGCGGGTATTGGGAAGTGTTGAAGTGCTTTATCAAAGGTCATCACTCGCATTCCACAGAATCACGACGTACGGAAGCGCCACCATTAAAGTGGTTTAGAATTGATGTAGCAGAAAACACTGCAAAAATCTTATCGATGGGCGCTCCCCCCTAAAAATCCTACAGTTGCAAAATAGAATCTCCGGGTGTAAAACACCCCAAGCAGGAGGTTCAAATGTCTGGCAAAAGACTCACCGAAGAGCAGATTATTCCCATCTTAAAGAGGCACGAAGCAGGAACCTCGACACAGGATTTGTGCCGGGAAGTGGGCGTTAGTACGGCTACACTTTACAAATGGAAGGCCAAGTATGGGGGCTTAGAGATTTCGGATGCCCGCCGTTTGAAAGGCCTGGAAGAAGAGAATCGAAAGCTAAAGAGGCTGGTGGCTGATCAAGCGCTGGAGGATATCCAGGCGTATAAGGAAATTGCCCGGGGAAACTTCTAAAGCCCAAGAGGCGCCGCAAAGCGGCAGAGCATTTAGTCCGCGATCTTGGGCTTAAAAAAGCAAAGGCCTCTAAAGTCACGGGGATGGCCAGAAGCGGACATTATTACCAGTTCAAACTGAGGCATGAGGAGTCTGGAATCGTAAACAGGATGAAAGCGTTGATCGAGCAGCAAAACACGATTGGGTGCGAGATGATGCATGAGGTCTTGATGCGTGAGGAGTTGCTCAAGAACCACAAAAGGACGGAGCGGATTTACAAGGAACAGGGCTTTTCCCTGAAGATCCGTAAGCGGAAGCGCAGGATATCCCAAGTTCGTTTGGAGTTACCCAAAGCAACGAGACCCAATCAGCGGTGGTCAATGGATTTTATGCATTGTTCGCTGTGGTCAAGCAGGAAGTTTCGATTACTTTGTCTGATTGGTCAATTCACGAAAGAGTGTCCTGTCATCGAGGTGGATTATTCTCTGCCTGGATTACGGGTCACGAGAGCCTTGGAGTGGCTTTTGATTACGCGACAAAGACCAGAAGCAATTACGGTGGATAACGGGCCGGAGTTCGCAGGAAAAGCGCTTGATCAGTGGGCGTACAAAAACAAAGTGAAACTAGATTTCATTCGGCCTGGCAAGCCGGTGGAAAATACTTATGTCGAATCTTTCAATGGCAAAGTACGGTATGAGTGCTTGAATCAACATTATTTCACAAGCTTAGAAGAAGCAAAAAGAACGATTGAAGCGTGGCGGGTTCGATACAATGAGTTCAGGCCGCACAAGACCTTAGGCGGCCTCACGCCTCAATCTTTCGCAGCAAAATTTCAGGATCAAAACAACAAACACACCCTGGAAAATTCTACCTTTTCACTGTAGGACAAATGGGGGGAGCGCCGATGCACACAATATTAAGAGGGGAAAATAGGACAAAATAAGAAGCTGGAGCCGGTTCACCCCGGCGAAGTTCTGGATCAGGAATTTCTTGCACCATTGGAAATTAACCAGTACCGCTTAGCCAAGCGTATTCATGTGCCTGCGCGCAGAATCAATGAAATTGTGCAGGGGAAACGGGCTGTTTCCGCCGATACGGCGTTAAGATTGAGCAAATATTTTGGAACTTCCGCCAAATTCTGGCTGAATCTTCAAGCGCAGTATGATCTTGATATCCAGGAAGAAAAAATAATCTCTAAGCTCGAATCGGCTATTAAACCATTCAAACATGCGGCTTAATTATGCGGGAATTTAAGTGGCAAAATAAGCGGCAGAAATTCTCTGAACGCGCGTAACTTATTATTTCTATTAAGATTATAAAAAATCTACTCAAGATTCCCGTATCCCGCTTCGATCTTACTTATGGCTGAAAAATTTTATTAACAGATTTATAGTTGCAAATAGGAGCGTCCCCGTGAACGGCCCCATTGCTCTTCTCACCGATTTTGGTTTAAAAGACCACTATGCCGGAACTCTCAAAGCAGTTATTGCGACAATCAATCCCAAGGCTGTAGTGATTGATCTTTCCCATGAAATTGGTCCGCAAAATATTCGCCAAGCCGCTTTTTTACTGAAAATCGCCTATTCAGCTTTCCCTAGGGGTTCTATTTTTGTCTGCGTGGTGGATCCCGGAGTCGGAACGTCACGGACTATTTTATGTGTCCGCACGGCCCATTATTATTTTCTAGCCCCTGACAATGGATTATTGAGTCCTGTTTTGAGCGTCGAGAAACCTATCGAAATCCGGCAGGTACAAAACCGCAAATATTTTTTTAAGCAGCCCTCATCTTCGACTTTTCACGGGCGTGATATTTTTTCGGCCGTGGCCGCTCATTTAGCGCGGCAAAAATCTGTTTTTTTAAAACTTGGGGGTCCGGTGCGGCGAATTCGTTCTTTAGATATTCCTGAAGTCAAAAAATCAAAATCGGCGGTCCAAGGTGAAATTCTCTACTTTGACTATTTTGGCAATGCGATGACGAATATTGAAAAACAATCCGCCAGTCAGGATTTTTGGCAAAAAGCCGTTCTTTCTGTGAAGGGTAAAAAATTGGGAACGCTGCAAAAGACCTATGGGAGTTCTCCGAAGCGCTTGGTAGGAATTTTTAGCAGTTCAAATTATCTTGAAATCGCCTTTCCTAACGGTTCGGCCCGCCAAAAAGGCAAACTTACAATTGGAGACCAAGTCATTGCGAAAGTCTGACTCTAAACATTACAAAGTAAAAACGCGGAAAGTTATTTTTTCAAAAGGGCCGGTTCATTTGGTTGATTGTGATGTCCGCATGAAAAACGGCAAGATTTTATCCCGTCAAGTTCTTGAACATCCGGGTTCTGTGGTCATTATTCCGAAAGCGGCGCGCGACCAATATTTTTTGGTCCGGCAATTTCGCTTTGCCGTCCGTGATTGGTTATGGGAATTCCCAGCGGGAGGAATCGATGAGGGGGAATCTCTGGAAGATGGCGCTATGCGGGAATTGATGGAAGAGATTGGTTTCCGGCCTCGGCAATTGACCAAATTATTCGATTTTTTCCCCACCCCGGGGATTTCCGGAGAGCGGATGCATCTTTATCTGGCTGAGGATTTGGTCCCGCAATATGCTCAAGGCGATGAGGACGAGGAAATTGAAGTGCGGAAATTCTCTTCTCGTGAAATCGAGGCCATGATCCGCCGCAGGAAAATCATCGATGCAAAAACCATCGCAGGCTTTCTTTATCTGCAATACCTTCACAAGAAATCAAAAAAAAATTAAACTTAATCCCGGTTATCGGGTTTGGTATAATCACGGCTTCTTCGGGCTGGTGTAGCTCAGCTGGTAGAGCAACGGTTTCGTAAACCGTAGGTCGTCAGTTCAATCCTGACCACCAGCTCCATTTTATTTTCGGCGGCGCAGATGCGAGGGGAGGATTTTTAGAAGGTCCCGGTATTTAGCGACAGTGCGGCGTGCAATCAAAATTCCATCCTGCTTCAAAATCTCCACAATTTTTTCATCGCTATAAGGCCGGCTCGAAGGTTCCTGGCTAACCAGGGCACGGATTTTTTCCATGATGCTTTTTTGAGATTCCGATTCTCCAAAAAGAGTTTCTAATTTGGTCGAAAAGAAACTTTTATAAGGAATCGTACCCTGAGGAGTGGATATGTATTTGCCCTGAATCGCCCGGCTTACGGTCGATTCGTGAATGCCGAGAGTTTCGGCAATATCCTTTAAGCGCAGGGGATGCAGATGAGAGAATCCCTTAGCAAAAAATTCCGGCTGGACATTGACAATGGCCTCGGTGATGGCGCGGATGGTGGATTGGCGCTGTCCGAGGGACTTAATGAAATTAATCGCATTTTGTAATTTTTCTCTCAGAAAAAGCCGGGTCTTCTCATCCAGTCCTTTTTGCTGCAGCAGCCTGCGATAATAAGAATTAATTCTAAGCTCCGGAATTGTTTCATCATGAATTTCAATTTTATACACATTGTCATCATCTTCTTCGTTAAAGGATACGGTAGCATCCGGTTTTACCGCGATCGGCTCTTCCACATAAAATGTCCGTCCGGGTTTTGGCTCCAAATGCATAATGATTTGAGATGCTTTTTTGACTGTTTCAGCATCAACCGATAGGATTTTTGCAAGTTCCTGCCAATTTCTTTTTTCAAAGAGAGGAAGATAATCCGTGACAATGCGTTGAGCGACGACGGCTTCCGGGCCTTTGCGTTTTAACTGAAGGAGTAATGCTTCCTGAAGGTTTCGGGCGCCAATTCCCGGAGGATCCAGCTCTTGAATGAGTTCTAAGGTTTTTAGAACTTCGGAAGGTGAAGTATTGACAGCAGTTGCAATTTCTTCAACCGTACACCTTAGGTAGCCCTCCTCATCGATGTTGCCGATCAATTCCGTTGCAATTTTCTTTTGGGCCTCGGTTAAATCTAAAAAGCCGACTTGCCACTCCAAAAAATCACTCAAACCTTCTGGTTTTGTGATCAGGCTTTCCTGAAAGTCTTTATGCTTTTTTAACTCCGCCGGGTCCCCTTGAGAGATGTCCTGATATTGGATCTCTTGGAAATTATCTGCCAGAAGGTCTAAATGATCAAAAGACTCTCCAACCTGTAATTCTTCGGGATTTTTTTCTATCTCGGCTGGGGTTGCTTCAACCGATTCTTGATTTTCCGCATCCGTAGAAGCGCCGGCAGTTTCTTCCAGCATGGGGTTTTCGGACAATTCGGTTTCAATGGCTTGATGTAATTCCGCAAGGGGAAGCTGAAGTAGCTTTAAGTACTGCCGTATCTGGGGGGAAAGCGCTAATTTGTGAGTTTGGACTTGCCGGAGGTGCTGATCCATGGAAAAACAATAGCACGAACGTAAATTGTTGTAAAGCTAGCTTATTCCAGAACTTATAAAGAGATTGACAGAAAATGATTAATTCCTATAATCAAACGAATTATGTCACAGCCAAGTTTTGAACGCCTAATGCATTCATATCATAAGGTCAATTAAGGGGTTCCATGAGCGTTGCGGCCGAACCCATTACCAGCGGATTGAAGAAAAAGAGTGTCCCCGCTGGGCTTTGGACAAAATGTCCCGGTTGTGAACATGTTATTTTTAATAAAGCCCTCCGCGATAATTTCTCCGTCTGTCAAAAATGCAATTATCATTTCATCGTTGGAGCCCAAGAGCGTATTCAGCAGCTGCTGGTTCCAAAAAGTTTCAAGGAAATTAACGCCGATTTGACCAGTCAGGATCCGCTTCATTTTGAGGCGGTCAAATCCTATTTAGAAAAACTCAAACAGGACCAAAAGAAAACCGGGCTTAAAGACGCTTGCCTTACCGGAGAAGGGACTCTCGGTACACGGCAGGTTGCCTTTGGAGTCACGGATTCACGTTTTATTATGGGTTCGATGGGTTCTGTGGTCGGCGAGAAAATAACGCGCTTAGTCGAATACGCCCTTGATAAAAAACTCCCGCTGGTCATTATTTCGGGATCCGGAGGCGGTGCGCGCATGTATGAAGGTGCTTTGAGCCTTATGCAAATGGCGAAAACATCAGCTGCGCTTACCCGTTACAATAAATCCCATTATCCTTACATTTCAGTTTTAACCAATCCCACGATGGGAGGTGTCATGGCGAGTTTTTCCTCTCTGGGTGATGTGATTATTGCGGAGCCGCGCGCTTTGATCGGATTTGCTGGTCCGCGTGTCATCGAACAAACCATACGGCAAAAACTTCCGCCCAATTTTCAAACTTCAGAATTTCTTCTGGATCACGGCATGATCGACCTGGTCGTGGACCGCCGCGAATTAATCAATACCATTAGCCTTCTTATCGATTATTTTGATTAAAGGAAAATAATATGGCGACAGTCACTTTAAAAGATGTTTCCAAAGTTTATCCGGGCGGAATCGAAGCCGTCAAAAGCGTCAGTCTGAATGTAGAAGACAAAGAATTTGTTGTGCTTGTAGGACCTTCAGGCTGCGGCAAATCCACGACGCTGCGCATGGTGGCGGGTCTTGAAGATGCGAGCGGTGGAGAAATTATGATCGACAAGCGCATTGTCAATGACGTTCCTGCTAAAAACCGTGACATTGCCATGGTTTTTCAAAACTATGCTTTGTATCCGCATATGACCGTTTATGAGAATCTTGCTTTTGGTCTTAAATTAAGGCGTTATCCAACCAAAGAAATCGAACGCCGGGTCCAAGAAGCCGCGGAAATTCTCGGATTGGGAGTTATGCTGAAGCGTAAACCCAAAGAGCTTTCCGGTGGAGAGCGGCAAAGAGTTGCGGTGGGGCGCGCGATTGTGCGCAAGCCCAAAGTATTTCTCTTTGACGAGCCTTTGAGCAATTTGGATGCAAAACTCCGTGTTCAAATGCGCATGGAACTTCAGAAAATTCACAATCGCCTGCAGTGCACCATGATTTATGTGACTCATGATCAAGTGGAAGCCTTAACACTCGGGGACCGAATTGTGGTGATGAAGGACGGAACGATTCAGCAAGTTGCGGACCCTGTTTCTCTTTATGAAAATCCGACCAATCAGTTTGTGGCGGGATTCATCGGCTCGCCGCCGATGAATTTTATTAAAGGGAAAATCATTGCCCAAAATGGGGATTATCTTTTCTACGATCGTGGAATCAAGCTGCGCATTCTTCCCCAAAATTATGCCAAAATCGCGCCCTTCCGTGATCAAGACGTTGTTTTTGGAATACGTCCGGAAGATATTTACGACAAAATTTTTGCTCAAGATGCCCGGCCGGAATTTACTACTACGGCGACGGTTGAAGTCGTCGAGCCGATGGGTTCCGAAATTTATCTCTACCTCAATGCCGGAAACAATAATTTCGTCGCCCGTGTATCCAATCAGGATACGGCGACAGTCAATCAGGACCTTCAGGTTGTTTTTGACATGAGCAAAGCCCACTTTTTTTCTCCTAAGACGCAGCTCGCCATCTTCTAATCCGCATGGGTTCTGCAACCCAGAAACAGATTAGCATTGCGGCAACGGTCCTTATCACCTTCGTTTTAACCTACCAGATTATTTATTCTTTATCGTTTTTAAAAACCACGACATGGCCTGAAATTTATTTGAGCCGAATCGCCATTTGTTTGGTTGGATTTTTCTTTTCAATCTTAGGGGCGTGGATGGCTTTCCGATTGCCGGGCGGAATTGTGGCCGCTCTTTTTGCGTCTCTGATGGTTTTTTTTGTGGGATGGATTGCCCGTTCTTCCGTTTATGTTTGGTGTCTGGCCGGATATGCTGCGCTCTGCGTGCTCCTTTTTCGAATCGATCAGTTTTATCAAAATCTTGTCGCAGTGACGGTGGTTGACCGTGAGAAGGACCAGAATGAAAAAAATGACTTAGAGATTTCTTATAAAATCAAAGGCGAAGGCATTAGCATTTTTTTCGAGAAATATTCGACTTATTATAATCTCCGCAAATTGGCCGAAGAACTTTCCACCACACTTTCCGTTTCCCAATTAGCTCAAATCGTGGTCAGCCGGACTACGGATTTTATCCGCAAAGGGGACATTGTCCTTTTGACGCTTGCGGATCCGGGAGGGAAAAATTTACCGGTCATTGCATCAAAAGAAATTCATGACGGGCATCCGGCACCGGGACTTGAAGGAGATTTCTTCGATCTTTGGTCTGTAAAAAATCGTAAGCGACTGATCGTGGTTGATGCCCATGAAGATTTCCGGTTTGATATCAGCTTGGCAGTGCGCCAGGTTGGACCGAGGAGTTTGGTCATTGCCCCGCTTCTTCATGAGGGCCATGTCATAGGGACCCTCAGAATTCATTCGGCTCAGGACCATGCATTTACCAATGATGATTTGCGTGTTCTGGATACGATCGCCGTTCTTGCATCTTCGGCCCTTTCCAACGCACTTCTCTATGAACAGACTAAAGAATTGGCCATCCGGGATTCATTGACAGGACTTTTTGTGCAGCGTTACTTTTATGAACGGCTTCGGGAAGAGCATCGCCGTTACCTTTTAAACCAAAGACAGCTTTCACTTCTGATGTGTGATCTGGATGATTTTAAGGATTGTAATGATAAATTTGGTCACGCGGTAGGAGATATGGTGCTGGTCCGTTTTGCGGAAGCGGTGCGTGCAATTCCCGAACAGTCCATGGTCGTCGCGCGTTATGGAGGCGAAGAGTTTGCCATTCTACTGCCTGAAACAAGCAAAGAGGAGGCCCTGAAAATTGCGGAACAATTGCGTAAAACGGTTGAAACTTCACCGCTTAATGTACGGCGTGAAAAAATAGTCGTGACGGTATCCATCGGAGTCGCCAATATTCCAGGGGATACGCTTGATGCGGATGACCTTGTAAAAAAAGCAGATCAGGCGCTTTACGCTGCTAAGCGTGCAGGAAAGAACCGGGTATGCTCAAACAAATCTTAATTTTTATCGGCCTTTTACTGTTTTCGGTGATGGTAGGCCTTCAGGCCCACCAGCTTTTTATTTCTTTCTATGTTCTCTTTCCTATGCTTCTATTGCCGCTTTTTTACTTTGTTGAAAGCCGTTCAAAAATTTTTATTGCCGCCACGGGCAGTGTCATGTTGGTGCTTTATGGCCTCGGCCTGAGTTATCAGCCAAGTTTAGAAGTGTCCGTTTTTGGAGTTTTGATTCTAGGAATTTGTGGCGCATTGGTTCTTTATAGAGCCCAATGGATGAAAATGTTTAATGTGGAAAAAGTGCAAGCGGGGGCCATTCATGAAGATTTGAAAGCACTCAAAGCAAAACAAGTGCTGCGCCTGGACAGTCTTCATCATCTTGAAAAGCAAGTTTCCAGCCTTATGGATTTATTCGAAATTGCCCGCGATTTTAGTGAATGTTTGAGTTTTGGCAGCATGGCCGATTTGCTTTATAAAAAAGTTGTTCCTGAACTTCCGGTGGGCAAAATAAGACTCAGCCTTTTAAAAAAAGATGAGTCGGGTCATTTGATTCCAGAATGGATTTTTACTATTTCCCGGGACGGCGTTTTTAGCCAGCAGGAAAAAATAACCGAAGATGAAGAAAATGTACTGAAGCCGCATCAAGGCCGGTACGAAATGATCAAGAAAGACAATCTCTGGATTTTTCCTCTGGCCGTCGGGGAAGAAGTCTCTGCCATTTTTAGTGTGGAAGGGGCTGACCCATCAGATCTCGCAAAATTTGAGGTTTTGGTCGCCCATTTGATCCTGCTCGTCAAAAAGATTCGTCTTTATGAAACCGTTAAAGAATTGTCGATTCGCGATGGTTTAACCGGTGTTTTTGTCCGCCGCCACTTTTTGGAACGCTTTGAAGATGAGCTGAAACGATCTCTTCGGCATGGGCTGCCGATGGCCCTCTTAATGTTAGACATTGATCATTTCAAAAGATATAATGACGGCTTTGGACATTTAGTCGGTGATGCCACCTTGAGAGAAGTCGCTTCTCTGTTGCGGAAAAACCTGCGAAATGTCGATATTGTAGCGCGTTACGGCGGCGAGGAATTTGTGGTTGTGATTCCGGAGACCAAACGCGAAACCGCCTATGAAGTTGCCGAACGTATTCGTTCAAGCGTAGCGCGGCATCAATTTAAGCTCTTTGATTCTCGCAGTCAGGTGACCGTAAGTATCGGAATTGCTTTGTTCCCGGACGATATTAAAAGTGAACTTCAAACGCGGTCGGTTAAAGATCTGGCCTCAGAGTTGATCAATCGCGCGGATCGTGCCTTATATCGTGCCAAAGAAGACGGGCGAAACCGGGTGGTCTTGTTTGGGAATTTATAACTTGGGCTTCTCAATGAATTTATTTAAAAAAATTGTTTCATGTGCTCTTTTACTGCTGATCGTTATAGCGCCATCTTCTCTGGCCGAAGACAAAAAAACGCCTCCTCCCGCGCCCCGCGAATTTGCCCTTAAAAAACTTTTTGAAACCCAAAAATACGATGTCGAAGCTGTTGCCGATAGCATCGAATACAGCCGGGACATGAAAAAAGTGATTGCGAAAGGCAATGTTGTTCTTACTTATCGTGATACTAAACTTACTTCGGACTATGCTGAGATTGAAACAGAAACCAAAGTGGCTTATGCGCGAGGTCATGTGATTGTTTTCCGCAATGAAGAGCCGACTGCGCATGGCAATGAAATCGAATATGATTTCGAGCATGAGAGTGGAAAATTTCCCGATGGGCGCCTTCTTGCAACGCCCTGGTTTGCAAAAGGGGAAGACATACAGCAAATCCGTAAGGGTTTAGCCGTTGTCAATCAGGGTTCGATTACGACGTGCGACCGAGAACGGCCTCATTACGATATTCGTGCTAAAAAGGTCACCATTTATTCCGGGGATAAAATGATTGCGCGCAATGTGACCATTTACGCTTTAGGTAAACCGATTTTTTGGTGGCCCTATATGGTCATTCCGCTCAAACAAAATCATTATCCCATCAGTGTGACTGCCGGTTACAACTCCCGTTTTGGAGGTTTTGTTGAAGTGAGTAAAGGAATTGCTATCAATAAAAATATTTCGGGAGAAATTCAGGCAGATTGGCGCGCCCGCCGAGGTGTCGGAGGCGGTGCGGAATTGGATTATGATTATGGAATCTGGGCCACCGGTGTTATGAAGGCGTATATCACGCAGGATAAAAGGGCCCCGAAGCCTAGGGCCGAACATCCCTTTGATGAATTAGAAAATCGGGAGCGAGGCATGATCAGCTGGCGCCACCGGACCGATCTTGACCCTTATTCTAATATTCAACTCCGCTACAACCGGCTTGCGGATGAATATTTCCTTCAGGAATTTTTCCAGCACGAACATCGCGCGGAAGTGGAGCCTCAATCCTTTGTGACCTTGACGAAAAATTCCGAACATTATGGATTCCTGGCCCATTTTGAAAAGAAAATGAATACTTTTGAATCGCTGGTCGAGCGGCTTCCGGAATTCCGCTTTGACTGGAAAAATCAGCCATTTTTTAATCCTCGGATTTTTTATGACAGCCAAACCAGTTTTGCTAATTTAAACAAAAGATTTTCACGCTCCGACTACAATGAAGACGTGGTCCGTACAGACAGCTTCCATGAATGGTCTGCTCCCATGAAATGGAAGGAAATCAAATTCACGCCTTATATTAATGGCCGTGGGACTTATTACAGCCGTGAAAAAGAGTCCGATCAGGATCAATTTCGTGCCATTTTGGGAATGGGTGCGGACTTAAGGACGCAATTTTATAAAACGATTCCCGTGACATGGCGCCGTGCAGGGATTGAAATTAATCATTTACGGCATGTGATGGAGCCCAGTGTTCAATTCCAGCACTTGAACTCCTCCGTAAGCGATGAAACGCTTAGTCGATTTGATTCCATTGACCGGCTTGATGATGCCAATATTGTGACCTTTGGACTCGAAAATCGTTTTCAGACCAAACGGGTAGTTGCCGGCAAAATGCGGCGTGTCGATTTTGTCAGCCTCAATACTTTCTTGAATTATGAAATGCATCCGGACGGCCGGACTCGCGTCGGACTTTTTGAGCCTTTTGAAGAGCCGGGCCGTACTTCCAGCAATTTTACGATTCTCAGTCAGGAAATTGTTTTGCGCCCTTATGAATGGCTTCAATATGAATTGAGGACCGATTATGACATGGAGCGCGATGCCTTTCGAATTTTGAACCAAGATTTGCTGATGAAGGTCCGCCGCTTGAAAATTATTTTCGGCCATCGTTATACCAATAGCATCGGTGAACTGCAGGGAAGCAGCCAATTTGTTTTTGACGGGCGCTGGGTCATCAATCCTCTTTGGACTGTGGGAGGATATTTGCGCTGGGACTCCGAAACTCAAGATCTTCAGGAATGGCAGCTTTCGGCAACGCGCGATTTACACGATTTCCTTTTTGATTTTGGATATAACGTGCGCAATTCCGATATTTCAAACTCCAATAAAACTTTGTTTTTCAATCTCCGCATGAAAGCATTTCCCTTCATTCACATCCGCGGCGGCGGAAATTACTCTTCATTTGGGGAACCTCGAATCGGGGACACCATCGCAGGCGCCAATCAATCCCCCATATCTCAGCAGCGCCCGGAAACTTATGAGTTTGGCTCCGCGTAATAACTGCGCAGTGGCGAAAGGTTGATATGAAAATCGGCATTATTGGTTCAGGATATGTAGGGCTTGTGACGGGCGTTTGCTTCGCCCATTTGGGGCATCGCGTTATTTGTGTGGATAATGATGTCAAAAAAATCGCCATGCTCAAAAAAAATCACGTCCCTATTTATGAGCCGGGCTTGGAAGAAATGATACGTGAAAATGTTGCTGCCAAACGGTTGAGTTTTACCACTCGCATTTCGCAGGCTGTAAGCCAATCCGAAGTCCTTTTTATTTGTGTCAACACGCCGCCCAAAGAAAATGGAGAGGCCGATCTTTCCTTTGTTGAAACGGTTTCAAAGGAAATCGCTCTTCATTTGAAAGAATACCGTTTAATCGTGGAAAAAAGTACAGTCCCGGTTCAAACCGGCGAATGGGTTGAAAAGACGATTCGCAACTATCAGCCGCGGCGTGCTCTTTTTGATGTGGCCTCCAATCCGGAATTTTTACGGGAAGGTTCCGCGATCCAGGATTTTCTCAAGCCTGACCGCGTGATCATCGGCGTTTCCAATTCCAAATCGGAGAAAATTCTCCGGAAGCTTTATGGGCCTCTAAAAGCCCCTATTCTTGTGACGGACATTAAAAGCGCTGAGATTATTAAACATGCCGCAAACTCCTTTTTGGCCACGAAGATATCTTTCATTAATATGGTGGCCCGCATATGCGATGCCGTGGGCGCGGATGTTGAAAAGGTGGCGCAGGGAATGGGCCTTGATCCGCGAATCGGCCCCAGTTTTCTTAAAGCCGGGATTGGCTTCGGAGGCTTTTGCTTTCCGAAGGATCTTTCTGCATTTTTGAAGCGGGCAGAAAAATTAGGCGTTGGTTTTGAGCTTTTGAGCAGCGTGCTTGCGATCAATGAACAGCAAAAACAGTATTTTGTTCAAAAAATCGAGAATCATCTTTGGAATTTGAATCACAAAACCCTGGCGATTTTAGGGCTCTCGTTCAAACCGGATACGGATGATATGCGTTTTGCGCCTTCCATTGATATTATCAAAGCCCTCGAACGCGAAGGAGTTCATATCCGGGCGTATGATCCGCAAGCGATGAAAAAAGCTAAGAGTATTTTCCCCAAAATCGAATTTACCGCCAATCCTTATGCCGCCATGAAAAATGCAGATGCGCTTGTGATCGTGACGGAGTGGGACGAATTTTCAAATTTGGATTGGAAAAAAGTCAAAAGACTTCTCAAACACCCTATCGTTTTTGATGGCCGGAATCAATTGAATCAGGCTGAGATGAAAAAGTTGGGATTCCAATATCACGGCATCGGCCGTCCCCGATAATATGAAAGGGATTATCCTCGCCGGGGGAACGGGAAGCCGCTTGAGTCCTCTGACCAAAGTAACCAACAAGCACCTCCTTCCGGTTTACAATAAACCCATGATTTATTACCCGGTACAGACCTTGGTCCAAGCCGGAATTCGCGATATTTTGCTGGTTGCCGGAGGGAATTCGGCCGGGGAATTTCTTCGCCTTCTCGGCAATGGAAAAGAATTTGGACTGAAGCATATTAATTATACCTATCAAGAAGGCGAGGGGGGGATTGCGGCTGCCTTGTCGCTTGCTGAGCATTTTGCGGACGGGGAAAAAGTGATTGTTATTTTGGGCGACAATATTTTAGAAGGAAATATCAAAGATTCTGTTAAAAAATTTGAAAAGCAAAAATCGGGAGCAAGGCTTTTGCTCAAAGAAGTGGAAGATCCGGAGCGCTTTGGCGTTGCTGAATTAAAAGGCAAAAAAATCGTCAGCATCGTTGAAAAACCGAAAAGGCCTAAAAGTTCTTATGGGGTTGTTGGGGTTTATATGTATGACGCGCGGGTTTTCGATATTATCCGCACGCTGAAGCCCTCCAATCGCGGCGAACTGGAAATCACCGATGTGAATAATCATTATTTAAAAGCCGGCCATCTCGAGTATGACATTTTGAAGGGGTATTGGACCGATGCCGGCACATTTGAGTCCCTTTTCCGGGCCAATCGATTGATTTGGGAGAAAATTTCCTCATGAAAACGGTTGTGATAACCGGCGGCTGCGGTTTTATCGGGTCTTGGTTTATTAAGCGGTTTTGGAAAACTCATCCCGATTGGAAAATTGTGAATTTGGATAAATTGACTTATGCCGGCAATCGGGAGAATTTGCGCGAGCTTGAAGGCAAAGAACGTTATGAATGGGTTCAAGGGGACATTTGTGATCGTGAAGCAGTTAGCTTGGCTCTTCGTGGGGCGAACGCGGTCATTCATTTTGCGGCCGAAACTCATGTGGACCGATCGATTGAAAACTCCGAAGATTTTTTAATGACCAATGTAATTGGAACACGCAATATGGTCGAAGCAGCGAAAAGGTGCAATATTGAAAAGTTCATTCACATTTCAAGCGATGAAGTCTATGGGTCCATTGCGGAGGGTTCGGTAAACGAAGAGGCCCCCTTAGCGCCCAATAGTCCTTATGCCGCTTCAAAGGCCGCAGGCGATCTTCTGATTCGGTCCTATTGGAAGACTTATCGTTATCCGGTGATGACTATCCGCTCGAGCAACAATTTTGGACCATTTCAATTTCCAGAAAAAGTTATTCCGCTTTTTATTACGAATCTTTTAGACGGCAAGAAAGTGCCTTTATATGGAAATGGTAAAAACCGGCGGGACTGGATTTTTGTCGACGACACTTGCCGCGGCATAGAATTAATTTTTGATAAAGGTGTCGGCGGAGAAATTTACAATATCGGTGCCGGAAATGATATGACCAATATCGATTTAACCGGCGCGATTTTAAAACAGATGTCTTTGACTAATGACCGGATTCAATATGTCACTGACCGCTTGGGACATGATTTTCGTTATAGTGTTGATTCCGCCAAAATTCAGAAATTGGGATTTCGGCCTGCGCTTTCCTTTGCGGAAGGGTTACAGCAGACGGTGACTTGGTATACTGAAAATGAATCGTGGTGGCGTCCCTTGAAACGGGATAAGTTTACGATTAAATAATGCGGTAAAAAGCGAAGCCATGAAGATTCTTATTACGGGTGCCGGTGGAATGCTGGGTTCTGATTTGGCCGAAGCATTTCGATCGAACTTCGTGACGGTTGGAGTTGTGCGGCGTCCGGTGGATTATTTGTCCATCCCATTTTGCGTGCGCGATCTTACACGGCGCCAGGAAACCCTGGAGATTATGAGCCGGGAATCTCCGCAAATTATTTTTCATTCGGCTGCGATGACGGATGTCGATGGTTGTGAAGTCCACCGCCATAATGCGCTTCAGAATAACTTGGAAGCGACAAAAAATGTGGTGGAAGCGGCCAATCAAATCGGAAGTTTGACCGTCTTTTTTAGCACGGATTATGTTTTTGATGGTAAGAAGCCTGGAGAATACGACGAAGCCGATGAAGGGCATCCATTAAATGTGTATGGTGAAACAAAATGGCTGGCCGAAAATTATATCCGCCAGAAGGCAAAACGCTTTATTATTTTCCGGACTTCCTGGCTGTATGGATTGCGCGGCAAATCGTTCCCGAAAACGATTCTGGAACTTTCGTCTTCGCAAAAGACCTTGTCTGTCGTGACAGACCAAAAGGGAAGACCAACATATACACGGGATATCGGAAAGGCGTTTGTCGATTTACTGGGCAAAGACCCTGCTTCCCTGGAAAAGGTTGAAAATGAAACGTTTCATCTGGCTGGGAGTTCTGCGGTAACGTGGGCCGATTTTGCCCGGGGAATTTTGCGCCTTGCCAAACATGAGGATGTGGAAGTTCAAAATGTGACTTCAGATTTTTTTAAACGCCCGGCACAACGACCTGAGAATTCAGTGTTATCGGTGAAAAAGGTTTTTCAGAAATTGAATTTAAAACTTCGCGGATGGGAAGAGGCAATACCCAATTTTATAGAAGAGCTTAAAGGAAAAGGTGTTTATGTCCCCTAAGAAAACAGGTAAACAGCCAAGTGCCGTACTCAAACAAAAAATTCTTCGTCGAAAGGCCCAGATTGCTGTCATTGGTTTAGGGTACGTGGGACTGCCGCTCGCCCAAGCATTTGCCGAAGAAGGTTTTCGTGTGACCGGCATTGATATTGACCAAAACCGTGTTCAAGCCATCAGCCGCGGTGTTTCTTATATTTCCGATCTTTCTTCCGCGAGGCTTAAAAAAATGGTGAAGCTTGGCAGGCTCAGGGCTGTTGCGGATCCCGCTTTTCTTAGCGGTATGGACGTGGTGATTGTTTGTGTTCCTACTCCGCTTAACCGGGTCAAAGATCCGGACATATCATTTATTGTGGAAGCCACGAACTCGATTCAAGCTCATTTATCTTCTGGGGAACTTGTCATTCTGGAAAGTACAACGTATCCGGGTACAACCGAAGAAGTTATTTTGCCGGCGCTTGAAAAATCCGGTTTGAAAGTTGGAAGTGACTTTTTCCTCTGTTTTTCGCCCGAACGTATTGATCCAGGGAATGAAAGATTCAAAACTCAGAATATTCCAAAGGTTGTAGGTGGAATTACGCCGGCTTGTACAAAACTGGGTGCGGTTCTTTATTCTCAGATCACACCTCAGGTCGTTCCCGTCAGTTCATCCCGCACGGCCGAAATGACCAAACTTTTAGAAAATACTTTTCGAATTGTCAACATCGGTCTAATCAATGAACTTGCCCGTGCTGCGGGAAATTTAAAAGTCAATATTTGGGAAGCCATCGATGCTGCCAAAACCAAACCGTTTGGGTTTATGCCTTTTTATCCTGGCCCCGGAATCGGCGGGCATTGCATCGGCGTGGATCCGATTTATCTTTCATGGAAAGCCCGGCTTCACGGCAATGACTTGCACTTTATCGAGTTGGCCCGCCGCGTCAACGCCGAAATGCCTCGCTATGTCGTCGAACAGGCCGTTTACGCTTTGAATCGTTATTGCGGAAAGGCCATCAGCCGTTCGAAGGTCATGCTTTTGGGCATCAGTTATAAAAAAGATGTCTCGGACACCCGGGAATCTCCCGCTCTTGAAATTCTCTCAGAATTAAAAGAATTGGGCGCAAAGATCAGTTATCATGACCCTTTCATTCCCAAGGTGGATTATGAGGGAATTAAGCTAAAAAGTGTTCCTCTTGCTCCCACAGCATTGAAGCAACAGGATCTGATTATTCTGTGTACGGATCACAGCACGCTTCCTTATGCCAAAATTGTTGCAAGCGGTACTGTGATTTTTGATACGCGCAATGCCTTGCGGAAATTTAACTCGAAAAACATTGTGAGGTTGTAATGGCTTCTAAAATTCGCTGTTTAGTCACCGGAGGCGCCGGCTTTATCGGCTCTCATGTCGTCGAAACTCTTTTAAAACATCGCTATGCGGTACGTGTGTTTGACAATTTATCAACCGGGAAAAAGTCGAATTTTAACTCTTTGGGCGGAGATTTAGATTTCGTTAAAGGAGATTTACGCCGCGAATCCGATGTTCGTAAGGCAGTCAAGGGCATGGATTATGTTTTTCATATTGCAGCCAATCGGGCTGTTCTTCGTTCGGTAGACAATCCATTGGAAACAAATGAAGTAAATGTTACCGGAACATTAAAACTTCTTGTGGCGGCCCGCGATGCGAAGATCAAACGACTGATTTTCTCGTCCTCCTCGTCAATTTATGGAGATACCGACAAATTTCCTTCGCGGGAAGGGGATACCCCAGACCCTCAGTCACCCTATGCGGGTTCAAAAATCATGGGCGAATATTATTGCCGTCAGTTTACTTCGCTTTATGGGCTGAGCACAGTCAGTCTCCGCTATTTCAACGTTTTGGGCCGCGGCAAAATCCGGAGTCGCGCTATTCCGCCGTGATTCCAATTTTTATCGATTGCCTTCTCAAACGCAAATCGCCCGAAATTCACTGGGATGGAAAACAGTCCCGAGATTTTTCCTACGTGGACAATGTGGTGCAAGGCAATCTTCTTGCCATGCGCACGCCGGGTATTTCCGGCCAAGTTTTTAATATCGCATGCCATGAAGAATATTCAGTGCTCGACATTTTTAATTCCTTGAAAAAAATCCTTAACGTCCATAACGTAAAACCTATGTTCAAACCCAAGCGTGCCGGAGATGTGCGGCGGACTTACGCGGAAATTTCAAAGGCAAAAAAAATGCTCCATTTCAAAGTTCAAACCCGTTTTCAGGAAGGGTTGAAGAAAACGGTAAACTGGTTTCTAACCGAAAGATATCATAGTGGCTAAGAAAAACGTTGTCATTACAGGCGGTGCCGGTTTTATCGGCTCTCATTTGACCGGACGATTTCTTGCTGAAGGTTTTAATGTGACGGTTATTGATAACCTCATTACCGGAAACGCAAAAAATTTGCAACATTTGATGAATAATCCGTCACTTCGGTATATTCAGCAGGATGTCAGCAAACCTATTGAGGTGAAGGAAGACATTCATTTCATTCTTCACTTTGCTTCACCGGCAAGCCCGCTCGATTATTTGAATTTCCCGATTCAAACCCTGAAAGTAGGGTCGCTTGGAACGCACAACGCGCTTGGTCTTGCAAAGGCAAAAAAAGCTGCGTTTTTGCTGGCTTCCACTTCGGAAGTTTACGGCGATCCGCTGGTGCATCCGCAAAAAGAAACTTATTGGGGGAATGTCAATCCTGTCGGCCCGCGCGGCGTTTACGATGAAGCCAAGCGTTTTGCCGAAGCTATCACCATGGCCTATTTCAATGTTCATAAAGTGAATGTGAAAATTGTCCGGATCTTTAATACTTACGGACCTCGTATGCGAATCAACGATGGAAGGGCCATTCCTGCCTTTATTTCGCAGGCGTTGGCAGGAGAATCGCTGACGGTTTTTGGGGATGGATCTCAGACACGAAGTTTTTGCTATGTGGACGATTTGGTCGCAGGAATTGAAAAGTTGCTTTTTTCGAATTTGAATGAGCCCGTCAATATTGGGAATCCCAATGAAATGACGATTCTTGAAATGGCGCAGACAATACTGCGCATGACCGGAAGCAAAAGTAAAATTGACTATCGGCCGCTTCCGCAGGATGACCCCAAGGTCCGCCAGCCGGATATTACCAAGGCAAAAACCAAACTGGGATGGGAACCGAAGATTCTTCTCGAAGACGGGCTTAAATCGACCATTAAATATTTTAGAGAAAATCTCGCCGATTTTGTTCCGGCCTCGAAGACTTCGGCTTCAAGCAAATAATTTTTGCGCAGGATGGATCACTTGAGACTTGTGCTCGTGACAGGTGCTGCCGGTTTTTGCGGACGGCATCTTTGCTCACAGCTTATTAAAAACGGCTATAAGGTCATGGGATCCTATCATCGAGTCCCTCCGCCTCGGAAAAGCCCACACCCCTTTGTCTATTTAGATATTTGCGACCGCGCATCCGTCGATTCAGTCATTGAAAAATGGAAGCCGGATTATGTCTGTCATCTAGCGGCGCAAAGTGTCCTTCGGTTTTCATGGAAAATGCCGGATAAAACTTTGGAAGTGAATGCGGCCGGTACCATATTTCTCTTGGATGCAATTCGTAAATTTGTCCCCAAAACCCGTTTTCTTCAAGCTTCTTCGATTCAAGTTTATGGCCATATGTTTTCATCGGGTAAGCCGGTGAAGGAAACGGATTTGCTATGGCCTTCGGATCCTTATGCTGCCAGCAAGATGGTGGCAGAATTCGCCTGTCTTGAATTTGCCAGCCGGTTTGGCCTTGATGTCGTGATAGGGCGCGCATTCAATCATGTGGGGCTTGGTCAGCCGACGCATTTTGTTTTTCCCGATTGGTGCCGGCAAATCGCAATGATTGAAGCGGGACAAAAAAAACCTGTCCTCGAAGTCGGTAACCTTAAGAACCGGCGTGATTTTCTCCATGTAAGTGATGTGGCACGGGCTTACGAAGTCATATTGAGGAAGGGGAAATCCGGGAGTGCGTACAATATTGCGGGTGGGACTTTATATTCTCTTGAGGAATGTATGAAATTTCTTATGAACAAGGCGTTTGCCTCGATTGAAGTTAAAGTGGCGCCAGCCCGTGTCCGGCAGGATATTTCTCCGGACATGCACGGGGATCCAAGCCGGCTTCGTGCTCTTGGCTGGAAGCCGGAGCTCACCGTGTTTGACGCCATTGAAGAATTGCTTAATTTTTGGCGCTTAAGAATACGCATGGGGCGCGGGCTTCATGAGGAAACAACTTACCGATAGGACGGAGTTTTAATGCCGGAGATTTATCTTTCAGTCATTATTCCAGCTTACAATGAAGCTGATAGAATTACTCCGACCCTTGACAAAATCATTAAATTTTTAAAAACCCAATCTTATCCATCCGAAATTATTTTGGTTGATGATGGCAGCAAGGACCAAACAGTTGCTGTTGCGGCCGAACGGCTGGCTGATTTTCCCCATTTTATCTTGGAAAACCAAACTAATCATGGAAAAGGATTTGTAGTCCGGCAGGGAATGATGAAAGCCACTGGCAAATACATTCTTTTTTCCGACGCCGATTTATCAACTCCGATTGAAGAAATAACAGGTTTTATCAAAGAGCTCGAACAAAGCTATGATGTGGTCATAGGTTCCAGAGCGCTGCCAGGCTCGAATGTTGAGATTCATCAGCCTTTTTGGCGGGAAAATATGGGAAGGATTTTTAATTTTGCCGCTCGTTTGCTAAGTTTTCGAGGAATCAAAGATTCTCAATGCGGTTTTAAATGTTTTAAGCGAGAAGCTGCCAAGCGTCTTTTTTCCATGCAAAAGCTGAGCGGATTTAGTTTTGACGTGGAAATTGTCTATTTAGCACAGCGATTAAATTATCGGATTCTGGAAAAGCCTGTGACATGGCGGAATTCTCCGCAAAGCCGGGTGAATGCCATCAAAGATTCGTGGTCCATGCTGCAGGACCTTTTTCGCATTCGTTGGATGCATCGCGGGCTTTGATGGAAAAGCGTGTGTTTACCTCATCCGGTCTTGGGTTGCTGGGGATTCTTTTTATCGGGCTTCTTCTGCGTATCAGTGCCTTTCAGTTCGGTCTGCCGCATCTTTATCATGCCGACGAACCTATCGTCATCAACCATGCCCTGGCCTATGGGACGGGTGATTTGAATCCTCATTTTTTTAAAATCCCACCGCTTATAAGTTACGCCGTCTTTCTAGCCCTTGGTTTTTCTTATTTAATCGGGAATTGGGCTGGGGTTTTCCATAGTTTGCAGGATTTTGAATTTCTGTTTTATCGCGATCCAACTTTAGTCTATCTCATTCCACGTCTTGTCTTCGGTGTGCTGCTTGGCACGGCGACAATTTTTCTTCTATACCGGCTCATCAAAACTCATTTCGGGGAATCTCATGGTTTGATCGCAGCATTTTTATTTTCAATATGCTTTTTGCATGTTCGCGACTCCCATTATATTTACGCCGATATTCCTCTCGTCGTTGTCCTCGTCGCGGCATTTTTCCCAATTTGGAAGCTTATTGATAAAGAGAATCAATACAGGATTCATTTGTCCTGCGGGGCTATGATTGGGCTTGCGACGGCGGTTAAATACAATGGAATTGCGTTGGTGGTTCCGTATCTTGCGGCCAGTTTTTTAGCCGCACATAAACGTAAAATTTTTCTCGGTAATCTTATTGCGGGAATAGGCGCAGCGGTTGTTTTTACCGCTTTAAATCCTTATTGGGTGCTGGATTTTCAGACTTTTTGGAATGAAATTTCGGCCCAATCCCTTTCTCATGGCTTTGTCGGCTGGGCCCATCATTTTCGATATTCTCTTACGGGAGCCTTGGGGATGTCCCTGCTTCTTACAGCCGTGGCCGGAATGATGCTTTTCCACCGTTATGAACGCAAGCGTATTGTGACGGCAAGTTTTATCGTCTTTTATTATTTATTGATTACGCTCAAAGGACAAGCCTATGATCGCTATGTCTTGCCTTTGATTCCTTTTTTGATTTTCTTTGCAGCGGATTTTTTATGGTTTACCGCGCATCGCATCGCCCGCTATCGACTGCCTTTGTTATGGGCCATCACATTGATTGTTGCGGCAGAGCCGCTGTATGCTTCTGTTTTGTTTGACCGGGTCATGGCAGCATGGGATACACGCACCCTTGCCAAGGAATGGGTTGAGACGAACGTACCTTCAGGAACTGCCGTTGCGATCGCGTGGGAATTCCATGCGCCAAGATTACGTTTTTCGGAAAATCAAATTCGAGAAAAAATGACCTTAATTGAAAAAAATCCTCATTTTTCAAAAATTCAGCAGCGCCGGCTCAATTTCCTGTTAGAGCATTCAGTGAAACCGGCTTATGAACTTTATTTTTTAAAAGATAATCCGGGAGAGGTTTCCGGCTTTTTGTTTGCGCAGCCTGGAATTCCTTATGATTTGAATGAATTGCGCCGCGTGGGAGTAAAATACGTCATTCTGCCGGGATTTGCGAATCAACGAAGTCCGCAGCAATTGATTTTTGAGGAAAGTCTGCAGCAATCCGCTGTTCTTGTCGCCGCATTTAGCCCGTACCGAAGTTCAAAGCTCCAATTTTCGCTGGATCCCTATCCTTTGACAGCCGGTCCTTTTCTTCTCTCTGATCTTATGCAGAGGGAAAGAAGCGGCCTCCTAATCAGAATTTATCAGCTGAACTAAATTAATTTTGAATGGCGATGGTTGATTGCGGCGAAGAAGCGCCGTGATAAGTGTCGCGTGCGGCGGGCTGATACTGCTTTGAATTCCGATACTTCCAAAACATAATCGCTTCCCATAGTGCAAATCCCATAATCCGAAGATTGACGGACGATTTTCCGGCCTGGCGGCCGCGATGATTGGAGGGCACTTCTTTGATGCGGTATTTGAGATCGTGGGCTTTGATAATCATTTCTGGTAAAACAAAAAGAGATTTGCTCCGAAGGTCAACGCGGTCGAGAAATTTTTTAGACCAGGCTTGCGACCAGTTATAGTCGTTAATGCGGAGCTTAAAAAGATAATTGAGAAGAAAAATATAAATTACAGAAAGAAAAAATCGGAAAAGTTGATAGGCGTTTCTTTGCCATCGCACGCCAAGAACCAAATCTGTTTCTCCGGAAAGAAGCGGCTCGATAAAAGCGGGGATTTCAGCGCAATCGAACTCTTCATCGGCCCCGATATACATAAGAAAATTCCCGCGTGCCTTCGTAATTCCGTCTTTTAGAGAGCGGGTGTAGCCTTGATTTTGGTCGTGGAGAATTAAATGAGTTTTAGGATATTTTTTGACTTCTTCCGTAAGGACCCGGCGGGTCCCGTCTTTGCTTCCGTCTTCGATGAGAATAAGTTCCCAGTTCCAATCCGGATGCTCAGACAAAATCTGATAAAGATTTTTAAGCATGCGGGCAATGTTGAGTTCTTCATTGTAAACAGGAGTAATGAAGCTGACTTTTATTTCGGAACTCATGACGGTGGTTTTTTTATTCTTCCTTGTTTTGTCTTGCTCGTTTGTTATAATTTTGTCTTTAGCTCTGCGAAACAGGCTGTATATACCATATTTTTAAAACCCAAACAAGGTGTGATATCCGATGATCCGCAATAAAAAAGTTGCGGATGATGCAAGCCAAGACCGGACGGTTGAGATTGCCCAGCGTCTTGGAATCGATGTTGTTATTCGTCATGAAAAAATCTTGGGTATGGTGGAAATCAAAAAACATGTTACCGGGAAGCGCTAAAACGCGGGGCGGCGGGTTCTCGAATCGGTTCCATTTGCCCAAAATTCAAATTATTTAAAGGAATTCAAAAAATAGAACCACCGGCCCCAGGCATTCCCTCAGCCGTATCGCTATAATTCATTTCATTATAATAAGTTATAGCTATGAGCTTTGCCTTGCAATAATCTCTGCACCATTGTAAAATGCCTCATTTTACCTGGCGTTTCTTTGCGAAGAGCTCGTCCATACAATCCTGTTTTAAAGGTAGGAAAATATTTTGATAAAAGCCCGTTGTTTGGTTACCGGGGGAGCTGGTTTTATCGGTAGCCACTTAGTTGAACTTCTCCTTCAAAAAGGCCACCGTGTCGCGGTCCTCGATAATTTTTCCACCGGCCGCCGTCAAAACCTCAAACATCTTGAAGCGAATCGACGACTTGCCGTCCATACTGTTAACATCAGTGATTTCAAAAAAACCGCCCCATTTTTCAAAGGTGTAAACTGGGTCTTTCATTTGGCCTCTCTGGCCGATATTGTGCCGTCAATTGAAAGACCTCTGGATTATTACGGTTCTAATGTAACGGGAACGGTTTCTGTTCTTGAGGCAAGCCGTCAGGCCGGTGTTAAACGTTTTGTCTATGCTGCTTCATCTTCTTGCTATGGTTTGGCCAAGATTTTTCCAACCCCTGAAACTGCGGAAATTGCGCCGGAATACCCCTATGCATTGACCAAAAATTTGGGAGAACAATGCGTTCTTCATTGGGGAAAAGTCTATGGTCTTCCAACCGCGGCACTCCGGCTTTTTAATGTGTATGGGCCGCGTGCCCGCACCAGCGGAACTTACGGTGCGGTTTTTGGAGTTTTCCTTGCTCAAAAATTGCACGGCAAACCTTTTACCATCGTGGGAGATGGAACGCAAACCCGCGATTTTATTTATGTCACCGATGTCGCGCGAGCTTTTCTCGCAGCCGCCAGTTCTGAAGTGCGGCAAGAAGTTTTTAATGTGGGTTCCGGCCGGCCTGTCAGTGTGAATCGCATTGCGAAGCTCTTGGGCGGCCCCGTGGTATTTGTTCCGAAGCGTCCGGGTGAACCTGACGTGACGCATGCTGACATTACAAAAATCCGCCGGAATTTAAAATGGGAGCCCACAATTTCGATCGAAGAAGGAGTGCGCTGTCTTATGGAACGTATTCAGGATTTCAGCCGAGCTCCGGTATGGACGCCTAAAACAATTAACACTGCGACCAAAGCTTGGTTTACCTACTTAAATAATAAAGAGAAACAGCCGATTACTCTATGAGTATGAATTTACCTAACGAAGCTGCAACCCCGCGTAAAGTTGACCATTTTAGCGAAAAGATCAAGACGCTTGATGATTTAGCAGAAATCATCAAAGGATTGAAAGCCAGCGGCCAAAAAGTCGTTATGTGCCATGGTGTTTTTGACCTTCTGCACCCGGGACATATTCATCATTTCTACGCGGCGAGAAAAAACGGGGACCGGCTGATCGTGACGATTACACGGGATGAGCATGTCGGCAAAGGCCCGGGCCGGCCGGTATTTAATCAACGGCTGCGTGCAGAATCTGTTGCGGCCATCGAGTGTGTGGATTATATCGCCGTGAACGAATGGCCGACTGCGATCGAAACCATCCGTAAATTAAAACCGGATTTTTATGCCAAAGGAAGCGACTACGCAAATTCCAATGACGATGTGACGGGCAACATTCACCTTGAAAAGGCCGCCATTCAAGAAGTAGGCGGCAAGCTGGTTTTTACGGACGAAGTTTCTTTTAGTTCCAGCCATATTCTCAACACTCATTTTGATGTTTATTCGGACGAAGCGCGTAATTTTCTAAAATCTTTCCGTGAAAAGTATACGGCCGATGATATCGTTGATCGTTTAAAAAATCTGAGTAAATTAAAAATTCTGCTTATTGGAGATACCATTATCGATGAGTATCATTATTGCCAAGCCATGGGAAAATCTCCAAAAGAAACTTTTGTCACCACGCGTTTTGTCAGTGAAGAATCGTTTGCCGGCGGCGTGTTGGCCTGTGCGAATCATGCGGCGGGATTTTGCGAACAAGTGGATTTGATCACGTGTTTGGGAAGTAAAGATCCACGTGAAGATTTCATTCGCAAGCACCTTAAGCCAAATGTTCGTCCTACCTTTTTATATCGCGACGATGCTCCAACGATCGTTAAAAGACGTTTTGTGGACCCTGTATTTCTATCGAAAATGTTCCAGGTTAGTTTTCTTAAAGACAGCCGATTGCCGTCTGCAGTTGATAAATCGTTGCGTGATCAGCTGGAAAAAATTCTGCCGAATTATGATGCCGTGCTGGTTGCCGATTATGGGCATGGGCTCTTAAGTCCAGAAACGATCAATTTATTAGCGGAAAAGGCACCTTTTTTAGCGGCTAATACTCAAACGAACAGCGCGAATCTCGGTTATAATTTGATTACGAAATATCCCCGCGTTGATTATATTTGCATCGACGAACCGGAAATTCGCTTAGCCATGCATGACCGCGGTACTCGTCTGGAAGATCTTATTATGCGGGTTCACCGCCAGATCAAAAATCAAAGGGTGATGATTACGCGCGGGCATTTAGGGGCCATTGCCTATTCGGAGAATGATGGATTTTTTGAAACGCCGATTTTTTCGAACGAGATTGTGGACCGGGTTGGAGCGGGGGACGCCTTTTTTGCTGTGACGGCGCCATGTGCAGCTCAAAACTTTCCTACCGATCTCTTGGGGTTTGTGGGAAATCTCGTTGGTGCCCTTGCTGTTCGTATTGTTTGTAATCGTTCTTTCATTGAACCTATACCCCTTTATCGTTTCATTCAGACCGTGCTGAAATGACAAACGAAGCCCAGGCTTATTTTGCATCCCTTGGACAATGCCTTGCCAATGTGGAGGCTTGGAATAAAGCGCTTAAGCCCATAGAGCTTACTGCGGCATTGAAGCTTTCTTTGAAAGAAATTTACAGCACCAAATCCACTGGAGGAAAAGTTATTTATCTAGGTAATGGAGGAAGTGCCAGCATTGCCAGCCATCAGGCGGTCGATCTTTGGAAAAATGGCGGGATTCGTGCGATTGCCTTCAATGATTCTTCTCTTTTGACTTGTGTGGCAAACGATTACGGTTATGAGCATGTTTTCGAAAAACCGATTGAGATGTTTGCTGATCAGTCGGATTTGTTGATCGCAATTAGCTCTTCAGGAGCTTCTCAGAATATTCTGCGTGCGGTCGATACTGCGAAGGCCAAAGGTTGTTTTGTGATTACTATGTCCGGTTTCCGTACGGATAATCCTTTGCGGACCAAAGGAAATTTAAATTTTTATATTCCTTCGCGCTCTTACGGATTTGTTGAAATTTCTCATTTGACTTTATGTCACTATCTTGCGGACCGGATCATGACACAGAAAGAAACGCCGGCGCCTGTTGCGGGGAAAAAATAGCTATGGATGAATTTAATATTGACGGTCATAAATTGATGTATCACCCGGACAGGGTGCATGATTGGTTGCAGGGTAAGACGGTCTATCCGCTCTACGTTGAAATTTCTCCGGCAGGCGCTTGCAATCATCGCTGTACCTTTTGTGCTGTCGATTACATTGGATATAAAACGCGTTATCTCGATAAAGATATTTTAAAGAACTGTTTGACCAATATGGCGGAGCACGGCGTTAAAAGTGTGATGTATGCGGGAGAGGGCGAGCCTCTTTTATTTAAAGGCCTGGCCGAAGTGATTGTTCACACAAAAAAGGTAGGCATTGATGTGGCGATCACAACGAATGCTGTTGCATTGACGGACAAGTTTATGAACGAAGCTTTGAGTTCGATTAGCTGGATTAAAGCGAGTGTGAATGCCGGCGCTGCTGAGACCTATGCAAAAATCCATCAAACCAATGCGGTTGATTTTGAAAGAGCGCTTGGTAATCTCGAACGTGCTGTTCAGCTGAAACGTAAAAATAATTATCAAACCGCGCTGGGTATTCAATGCCTTCTTTTGCCCGAAAATGCACATGAAATGCCGGGGCTCGCGCGGCGCGCAAAATCCATGGGACTCAATTATCTCGTAGTCAAACCTTATTCCCAGCATTTGATGAGCGAAACACATCTTTATGAAGGCATTAATTATCAGCAATTTCAATTTTTGGATGAGCAGCTTGCCGCAATCAATGGGGACGGGTTTAATGTGATCTTTCGCCGTAAAACAATGGCCAAGCTCGAAGAACCAGGGCATTATTATACAGTTTGTCAGGCGACACCGCATTTTTGGGCTTATATCATGGCCAGCGGGGATGTGTATGGATGCAGTGCTTATCTGGAAGATGATCGGTTTTGTTATGGGAATATCAATCAGTCTTCATTTTCCGAAATCTGGGAAGGGGAGAAACGCAAAAAAAGCATCGATTATGTCCAGCACGAGCTCAATATTTCCGAATGCCGGAAAAACTGCCGCATGGACGAGGTCAACCGCTACCTTTGGGACATCAAGCACCCCAAACCGCACGCTAATTTCATTTGAAACCTTCCGCATCTTCTCTGCAACCAGCAATTTTAAAAGACCTTTGCCGGCGCATGCTGCTCATTCGCTTGGTGGAAGAAAAAATCGCCCTTCTTTATCCTGAACAGGAAATTCGCTGCCCTACTCATCTTTCAATCGGACAAGAAGCTGCCGCCAGCGGCGTTTGTGCTGCACTTAAAAAAGCGGATTATGTTTTTAGTACGCATCGCTGCCACAGCCATTACTTGGCAAAAGGCGGTGACGTGAAGCAAATGTTTGCTGAGCTTTACGGAAAAGCGACTGGATGTGCGAAAGGAAAAGGCGGATCGATGCACTTGGTCGATCCAGATCAAGGAATGATGGGCGCCTCTGCGATTGTAGGTGGGACCATTCCCATTGCAGTAGGGGCTGCTCTCGCGGCTCAATTTCAAAAAAACGGGCGTGTCTCCGTCGCATTTTTTGGCGATGCCGCCACCGAGCAGGGTGTTTTTTCGGAAAGCCTTAATTTCGCAGCGCTTAAAAAGCTTCCTGTGCTTTTTGTTTGTGAAAATAATTTTTTTGCCACGAATACTCCTCTGAGTGATCGGCAAGTTTTGCAAAACATTTCGGAACGGGGAAATGCATACGGTGTGCCGGGAGTTTGTCTTGAAGGGGATGACGTAGTCCCTATTTATCAAACTGCCGTGACAATGGTTGAGCGTGCAAGGCGAGGAGAAGGTCCTTCGATTCTGGAATGCCGTTCCTATCGCTGGAAAGAACATGTCGGCCCTAACGAGGACTTTAATTTAGGATACCGGACCCAGCAAGAACTCGAATCTTGGAAATTACGCTGTCCGATTCTGCAGATTGAAAAGAAACTGGGCGATATAAATCAGATGCGCAGCGAAATTTCAGCCGAAATAGACGAAGCGGTGCGTTTTGCCAAAGAAAGCCCGGCTCCGAATGCTCAAGAGCTCTTAACCGAGATCAATTAATATGCCCCGTACCATCACCTATCGCGAAGCCATTTCGGAAGCCTTTGTTCAGGCTTTTGAACAAGACCCGACTCTTTTTATGATGGGGTGCGGCATTACGGACCCCAAAGGTACTTTTGGGACTACGCTGGAAATTACCAAGCGTTTTGGATCGCCTCGAGTTTTTGATGTTCCGCTTTCAGAAAATGGAATTACCGGATTTGCTATCGGCGCTGCTATCGCCGGAATGCATCCGGTTGTAGTTCATCAGCGAAATGATTTTTTACTTCTTACTATGGATCAAATCGTCAATCATGCGGCAAAGTGGAAATATATGGCAGGCGGAAGGCTTTCGGTTCCGCTCGTAATTCGTTCCATAGTCGGACGCGGATGGGGACAGGCGGCCCAGCATTCGCAAAATCTGCACGCCATGTTTGCTCATGTGCCAGGGCTCAAAGTGGTGATGCCCTCCGATGCGCATGATGCCAAAGGTTTAATGATGACGAGCCTAGCTGAAAAATCAACCGTAATTTTTATCGAACATCGATGGCTGCATGAAATGTCCGGCGAAGTTCCGGCGGAACCGTATCGAATTCCTTTGGGACAAGCCGCGATTAAAAAAGCAGGAGGCGATATTACGTTTGTTGCGATTTCTCACATGGTGCCCGAGGGGCTCAAAGCCGCAGCTTTGCTTGAAAAAGACGGGATTTCGGCCGAGGTTTGTGATCTGCGCACTCTATCTCCAATTGATTGGGAGACCGTTTTTGCTTCGGTCCGTAAAACCGGCAGGTTGGTTGTAGCCGATACCGGCTGGCGGAGTTTTGGTGCAAGCGCGGAAATCTCAGCCCAAGTTTATGAAACTTTGGGGAGTGCTCTTAAAGCGCCCATTCGAAGAGTCACGCTTCCGGATGGCCCGACACCCTGCAGTGCTGCGCTTGAAAAAATTTATTATCCGGATGCGGATGTTCTTGCCAAGGCGGCCAAAGAATTGATGGCGGCCGGATCCAAAGCCCCTAAAGCATTTACAGAACCTTCTGAATACTCGTCCGCGCCGCGTAAAGAATTCCTGGGACCGTTTTAATTTTATGGGAACTTCTGCCGCAAATTCACTTTCGATTATCATTCCGGCGTTAAATGAAGAAAAAAATATTCGTGAGGCTTGTCTGGGAGTGGCGGCGCTGGCGGAGCAGCACCTTTCCGATTATGAGATTTTAGTTTTTGATGATGCGAGTCAGGACAGGACGGCCGATGTGGTGCGGGAATTACAAAAACATAATTCAAAAATTTTGCTTTTTCAAAACCCTGTGAATCGAGGGCTTGGCTATAATTACTGGGCGGGGATTGATAATGCACGGTGCCCTTATGCTTTAATGGTTCCGGGTGACAATGAAGTGATTAGCGAATCTCTGCATGAAATTTTTCAGAAAATAGGGACCTCCGACATCATCATTAGTTACTCGACCAACCCCAAATTACGTCCGCTAAGCCGCCAGATTGTTTCAAATCTCTTTACCGGCATTCTCAATCTGCTTTTCGGGCTTAAGGTTCGTTATTACAACGGACCTTGTGTGATTCGTACCGATTTTGCCAGAAAATTCCGGGGGGCAACCACTAGCTTTGCCTATATGGCGGTGTTATTGATTAAATTGCTTAAATCAGGCGCGAGTTACCAGCATTTGACTTTTACTCTACAGGCCAGGAAATACGGAAGAACTAGCGCCTTTCGCTTGAAAAATATTATCAACGTGATTAACGATATTCTGCAGCTTTTTTGGAAAATTCAGGTCCGAAATGCCCGGTTGACACAGAGTAACACTGGGGTGGCTTCTTGCTAACATATGCGGTATACTTCAGTTGTACGCCTAAAAGCCGAAAATGTATTGTTAACTGGAACTCATGAAAATCCTATTTATCCATAAAGAAGAAGACCCGATTGATCCCATGCAGATTGAGCTTTTGTCTGCGTTGGCCAAGCGTGACGGGCATGAAACCTTTCTTAATATTCTGCAGCATAAAAATCTTTCGGACGATCTTCGCAAAATCCGGCCTGATATTGTCGCCTATACCGGCAAAACAGGGGAACATAAAACGCTTTTTAAGGTCAATCGCTTTATTAAAGATACTTATGGCGACAAAATATTTACGATTATGGGCGGGCCGCATCCGACATTCAATCATAGCGGCATTCAGCTTTATGGAGAAACTGATGAAGAGTTTCAAGCCTTTCGCCAAAAACGAAGCACGCTCAAAACGCATGCGGACATGCAGCGCCATGTGGTGACAGAAAAGTCTTTTCTAGATGCCCTGTGTATTGGAGAAGGCGACGATGCTTGGCCTGAATTCTTGCGTGCCCTTGGCTCCAAACAATCATTTGATGATCTCCCTAATATCATCACCCGCTCCAACCGGAAAAAATATCCCGAACCTGTTTTCAGGGAACGCCGAATCGACCTCGATGATCTGCCTTATTACGATCGTAAGTTAGTTTATGACAAAACCTTTCTTCGGACATTTCCCATGCGAAGTTTTATGTCAAGCCGGGGGTGTCCCTTTCGGTGTACCTATTGCTTTAATTATGATTGGAACAAAATCTACCGCGATGCCGGTAAAATGAAAAAA
>JACPXL010000040.1 GCA_016196555.1 Candidatus Omnitrophota bacterium
CGTGAAGGAGAAGTCCTCGGATTTCTCGGCCCCAACGGCGCTGGCAAAACCACCGCCATGCGCATCATCACCGGATTTTTCCCGCCCTCAGAAGGAAAGGTTTGGATTGAAGATGAAGAGCTTTTTAAAAATCCCGAAAGATTAAAACGCCGCATCGGTTATCTTCCCGAATCCGTCAGCCTTTACCGCGATATGCGTGTCTGCGAATTTTTAGATTTTGTCGCCGACATTCGGCGGGTGGCAGGCGCAAAAAGAAAATCCCATCTCGAAGAAGTTCTTTCCCGCTGCGGACTTTGGGATGTGAAGCACCGGCTGATTGGCCGGCTTTCCAAAGGGTATCGCCAGCGTCTTGGATTGGCGCAGGCCCTGGTAGGCGATCCCGATATTTTAATTCTGGATGAACCCACGAACGGCCTTGACCCCAAACAAATTATAGAAATCCGCGGATTGATACGCGAATTGGGCCGCGACCGCACCCTGGTGATTTCCACGCATATTTTGCCGGAAGTCAGCATGATTTGCGACCGGGTGCTGATTCTTAATCAAGGCCGGGTGGTGGCAAGCGGAACTGCGGAGGAGCTTGAGGCGGGGCTCAAAGAAAGGCATCAAATCCTGCTGGTGATGGGAGACCGCTACCGGCGGGACGAGGCCGTGGATTTGCTGGAAACCGTTCCCGGAATTGAACGCATCGCGATTCTCGAAGAAAAAAATGACCAGGTCACGCTCTGCCTCGAAATTGCCAAAGGGCAGGATCTGCGGGCGCAAGTGAGCCGTTTATTTGTGGAGCATCAAATTCCTCTGCTTGAAATTCGCAGCGGCCATTTGAGCCTTGAGGAAATTTTCCTAAAAATCGTAGTCAAAGAAAATCCAGGAGAAAATTGACTATGAAAAATTCTTTTGCCGTGGCAAAAAAGGATTTATTTTCTCTGTTTCATTCCTGGATTGGCGTTTTGATTTTTACTTTTTTCTTTGTCATTGCCGGCGTCTTTTTTTCGCTTCTCATCAGCAGTTATTCCAAGCTTTCGATCGAAGCTTCGCGCCAGGCTTATTCGGCGGTGGAAGGGCTTGGGCTTACCCGTTTTGTTTTCAGCTCTCTTTTCCTCAATTTGAGCATTGTCCTTATTTTTCTCGTGCCGCTCATGACCATGCGTTCTTTTTCCGAAGAACGCAAACAGGAAACCTTGGAATTGCTTTTTACTTATCCTTTGTCCGATTTTGATATTGTCTGGGGAAAATTTTTAGGTTTGATCTGGTTTTTTGAACTTCTAACGCTTCCTCTCCTGGCTTATTTGGGAATTGTGCGGGGGTTTGGAGGAAGTTTTGATTGGGGGCCGATTTTATGTGCCTATTTGGGATTTTGGCTGCTCGGTAATGCCTATTTGTCGCTCGGCCTTTTTATTTCTTCCCTCACAGAAAATCAGGTCGCCAGTGCCATGGCCACATTCAGCATGCTGATTATTTTTTGGGTTTTAGAATGGGTGGCCGGCGTCAGCCAGGGGATTTGGGCTGATTTTTTTACGGCACTTTCTCCTTTGCATCATTACCGGGAATTTACTCTCGGGATTCTCGACTTAGGGCATATTGCCTATTTCTGCTTTTTTCATTTTTACTTTCTTTTTCTCACGCTTCGTTCCATCGAGACCCGGAACTGGAAGGGATAAGTGAAGCACTTTTTCATCCGCACACAAATCGTTTTTGTTTCCCTCATCCTTCTTTTGACTTTTTTCATGATGATGGCGATGCTTATGCGTTTCAACTACCGCTGGGATTTGACCCGGGAAAAAATTTACTCTCTCGCGGAGCCGACGCAAAAATTGCTCGGCGAACTTAAATCCGGGCCTTTGGAAATCCTCGCTTTTTATCCGCAGGACGATCCGGCACGTAAGGATTTTGAACTTTTTCTTAAAGAATGTGCCATTCACCATCCGAATTTTAAATACCGTTTTTATGATCCGGACCGGGTCCCGAGCCTGGCGCGTGAATTGAAAGTCAAGGAAGCCTACACCGTTATTCTCCGCTTCCGCGGCCGGCAGGAAATGGTGGTGCGCCCGGATGAACAAAATATCGCCACGGCATTGTTGAAATTGGCCCATCCCAAAAATATTCAAATTTGTTTTGCCACCGGCCATGATGAAGCGGGCATCGCCCGCGAGGACCGTAACGGCCTGCGTTTTTTCCGCGATACTCTCGAGCGGAACAATTACACGGTGCACGAAATTATTTTGTCGCGTGATCAAGTGCCCGCGGCCTGTCAGGTGGTTGTGCTTGCCGGCCCTCATCGTGAACTGGACCAAGGAGAAACGGCCTCCCTTAAAAAAGCTTTTGCGGAAGGGAAAGGCATATTGTTTATGGTGGATCCCATGGACCCGGGGACAGGCCTTGCCTTCAATAATTTTATGCAGGAATTCGGAGTGGTGCTCGGTTCCGATGTGATTGTGGACAAAATGAGCCGGATGGTGGGAGGGGATTTTCTGGTCCCGCTCGTCAATCAATATGTGACCGGACATCCTATTACCTCTGATTTTAATCTGCCGACTTTTTTCCCGGTCGCCCGCAGCGTTCATCCCTCAACCCAGCTCCATCCCAATCTCGAAGTCGTTCCGCTGGCTTTTACCAGCACAGAGAGCTGGGCCGAGACGGATCTCAAAACCTTGGAAAAAGGCGACGCTTCTTTTGAAGTGGGCCGTGACTTACCGGGGCCGATTTGTGTGAGCGTTGCTGCGGAATCGCGTAAGCCAGTGTCGCAAGACCCGCAAGCGCCCTCTCTTTCCATTAATTCACAGAACATCGGAGGACGTTTGGTCGTGACCGGGGACAGCGATTTTGTCACCAATGCCTATTTAGATTTGTCCGGCAATGAACTTTTTGCCATGAAAATTATTCACTGGCTTTCCAAGGATGACCGGTCCGTCACACTGGATGTGCGCGTGCCGGAATTCAAACCTTTGATTCTCAAAAAGCCCCAGCTTTTGGCCGTCGTCCTTGTTGCCGTTTTGGGATTTCCCGCCTTCTTTTTTATCTTGGGCGGAACTTATCTTTTTTTGAGGCATAGGCGCTCATGAAATTTTCCACGACCGTCGTTTTTACCGCACTTTTTGTGGTTGTGGGCGGGTCTTATTTTTATTTAAAACCTGAATTAGGCCCTCAGCTTCAAAATAAAACAGAAGCCCTGCCCCCAGCCTCGCTTCGTCTTCTGCCTGCGGAGAAAAACGAGGACATTACTTGGCTTCAAATTCAAAATTTCAAAAGAAATGAAGTCATGACTCTTGTTCGTGACGGCGAAGAATGGAAATTAAAATTTCCGCTTCAGGCTCCGGCCGATCCTTTGATAGCAAAAGGATTGATTTCCGCGTTAAGGCTCAGCCCTAAGTCCCGTGTCCTTGTGCCGGAAAAAGGCTGGGAGGAGTACGGACTGCTTCAGCCCCAAATTAAGGTGGGCGTGGAAACAAGCCCGGCCCCCGGCCGGCGCCGCTATCTTGCATTCGGGAATATCAGCCCGGTTGGCGGCAAGGTTTTTGCACGCTGGGAAGATGAAAAGGGATATTTCCTTTTAAGCCAGGATTTGGTGAGCGCATTTGACCGGACGGTTTACAGTTTGCGCTGGAAGCAGATTTTCCGCACTGCGCCGGAAAAGATTTCCAAAATCTTTGTTAAAACAAAACAAATCGAATATGAAATGGTGCGCCGCAGCGGAGCTTGGTTTTGGCTTCAGCCGGTAGAAAAAGCGGGCGATAAAGTTTCCAAAAAAATGATTACGGAAATTATCCTTCAGCTGGGACAGCTTTATATGAAGGATTTTTTGGATGATGAAAAGGGTCCCGCCGCAAAGCTCGGCATTCTGCAGGGTTCATCGGCCGTTAAAGTTTCCGGCGACGGAAAAGAATATGAAGTGCTTGAAATCGGCAGAGAAGTCCCAGCCAAAGATTCTTTTTATGCCCGGCGTGAAGGCAGTAAAGAGTATTTTTATATCGCCCGGAACAATATTCAGGATTTTTTTACGAAAATAGAAGAAGCCTCTTCCGTGGCCGGGCCGGCAAAGAAATCGTGAGCTTTGATGACTATTGCCGAAAAAATTTCATCCTTGCGCAGTTCCATTGATGAGACGGCGCGCAAAGCCGGAAAAAATCCCGGCCAGATAAAGCTTATTCTTGTCACGAAAACCGTGAGCCCGGATAAAATCGGGCAGGCTTTTGAAACGGGCGTTAGCGATTTCGGCGAGAACCGTGTGCAGGAGCTGATTGAAAAGAAAAAACAATTGCCCGCGGAACTCCGTTGGCATATGATCGGCCGTTTACAGACCAATAAGGTCAAAGAAATATTGAAAGAAGTTGTTTTAATTCATTCTCTGGATAGGGCGGAACTGGCCCAGGCTATTGAGAAACATGCCCGTGAGCGGGGCGTAAAAAACGTGGATTGTCTGATTCAGATCAATTCCACGGGCGAGAAAACCAAGGGCGGTTTTAGGCCGGAAGAAACGGCGGATTTCGCGGCCTCTCTGGCTCAGGATTCGCCGGTCCGGATTCGTGGTTTGATGACGATTGGACCGCTCGGCGGCGATGAAAATGAAATCCGGAAGTCTTTTCGCTGCGTGCGCGAGTTAAAAGAAAAGCTTCAAAAAAATTTCCGGACAAAGACTGGGGAATTCTCTCCATGGGAATGTCGGGCGATTATAAAATAGCCATTGAAGAAGGGGCCAATATGCTTCGCATTGGTTCCGCGGTTTTCGGGCCCAGAGAAAATTAATTTTATGAAAATCAAAGAAAAAATCGGACTTATCGGTGTTGGCAATATGGGCGGAGCCATTTTGGAAGGGCTTTTTAAGAAAAAAATCGCCGGGCCTTCCCAAGTTTGGGTTTATGACAAAATCGGCGATAAGGCCGCGCAATTTTCCCAGCAATGGAAAGCGAATCTCGCTTCTTCCAATCAGGACCTCGTCGGCAAAACAGAGGCCGTGATTCTAGCGGTAAAACCTCAGGACCTTTTTGACGCGGCCGAAGAATTTAAAGCCGCGCTGAAATCTTCGCACTGTGTGATTTCGATTTTGGCTGGGACGCCGATGTCTAAAATTCGCAAAGCCGTTTCCGGAACTTTTAAAATTGTGCGTGCCATGCCTAATCTTGGCGCCAAAGTGGGGGAATCGGTCACGGCTTTGACTTCAGATGACACGAAAGGCGAAGGATTGGCGCTGGCGGAGCAGATTTTTTCCGGCTGCGGCAAAACCGTCCGTCTTGAAGAAAAACATTTTGATCTTGTGACCGCTGTAAGCGGCAGCGGTCCTGCCTATTTCTTTTTAATGATGGAACTTTTAATGAAAGAGGGCATTCAGAACGGTTTGTCGGAAGCTGAGGCAAAAACACTCGCGGTTCAAACGGCTGTCGGTGCGGGACTTTTGGCGCAGGCTTCTATTTCGTCGCCGGAGGAACTTCGCAAAATGGTGACTTCCAAAGGCGGGACCACCGAGGCTGCCCTCAAAATTTTGGAATCAAAGAATTTTCCAGAAATTTTTCACGAAGCTTTACAGGCCGCTCTCAAGCGCGGCCGCGAATTGAGTCAATAACATACTGAAATTTGAATTTGGTACCCCTTCCGGAGGTACAGGGTTTAATTAAGGAGTGGACGAACCCTGTACCGCTGAACCCTGTTCCGGCGGAAGGGGTACCAAGGAGTTAGGAGAAAACGATGTTTATTTTCGGCGAACTGTTTCGAGCGCTGGCACTTTTGGTAGACGGAATTTGCACTATTTTGTACTGGCTGCTTTTTGCGCGTATTATTGTTTCTTGGTTACCCGTGGACCCTTATCACAGCGTTGTCCAATTTCTGATGCAGGTGACTGAGCCCATTCTCGCGCCTTTCCGGCGTATTCCTCTCCGCATCGGAATGCTGGATCTCTCGCCGCTTCTTGCGTTCCTTGCCTTGTTTTTCATTCGTAATGTCCTCGTAAGAATTCTTATGGGGTTTTCTTATCAAATGGGGGCCGTTTAATTTTCAAAAGGAATTTGCCATGCCGATGAAACGTATTAAGAAAACCAAAACGTCACTTTTAAGCAATGTTCAGGATGCGGTCCGGTTCATCCGCCGTAAAACCGATTGGGTTCCGGAAATTGCCGTGATTTTGGGCACAGGCTTGGGTAATTTCGCCAAAAAAATCAAACTGGAAGCAGCGGTGGATTACAATATCATTCCGCATTTCCCGGTTTCGACGGTGGAATCTCACGCCGGAAAACTTTTACTCGGGACCTTGGCCGGTAAGAAAGTGGCGGCCATGGAAGGGCGTTTTCATTTTTATGAAGGCTATACGCCGCAGGAAGTCACATTCCCGGTTCGTGTTCTCCGTGAGCTGGGTGCGAAAATTTTGGTCGTTTCAAATGCCGCTGGGGGATTGAATCTGGCTTATCGAAAAGGCGAAATTGTGGTGATTGAAGACCATATTAATTTTATGGGAATCAATCCCTTGATTGGGCCTAATGAGGAAAGACTGGGCCCGAGATTTCCGGATATGTGCGCGCCTTTTTCTGCGCGCCTCGCAGGGCTGACGGAACAAGCCTCCCGCGAACAAAAAATTCCGGTACGCCGCGGGGTTTATGTCGGAGTCGCCGGACCCAATCTTGAAACGCGCGCGGAATACCGTATGCTGCGCGGCTTTGGTGCCGATCTGGTCGGAATGTCCACAGTGCCCGAAGTCATTGTCGGAGTCCATATGGGAATGGAAATTCTTGGACTTAGCATTGTGACCGATGTCTGCGATCCTGACCATCTTGAGCCTTGCGATATTAAGGAAATTATCAAGACTGCCAACGAGGCGGGCCCGAGGCTGGACAAATTATTGGAAGCCGCAATACGAAAATTCTAATTTGAGGATGTCATTCTGAAGCCCGAAGGGCTGAAGAATCTCGAACGAGATCCTTCACCGCCTTCGGCGGTTCAGGATGACGTGGTATCTATGGCACTCTTAGAAAAAATCCCGGCGAAGATTTCACCGTTGACATTTGACGTGCTGGTGGCGCAGATTCGCCGCACGCTTGAGGAAGGCCGCGTGCGGGCCCAAAAAGCCGTGGATGTGGAGCGGGCGCGCACTTATTGGGAAGCGGGGAAATGGATTCATTATTATAAATTAAAGGGCAAAGACCGGGCGAAATATGGAGACGGACTATTCGAAACATTGGCGGAAAATATCGGAGTGGCAAGAAGCCTGGTCCAAGACATGCATTTGTTTTACCAGGCTTACCCAATTCGTCAGGCGCCTGACGAATTGCCTTGGACCCATTACCAATGGCTCCTGAGGGTCAAAGATAAAAAGCAGCGGGATTTGCTGACGAAGCAAGCGGTCGAGAAAAATTGGGCCTCCCGGGAATTAAAAGCGGCAGTCCAAAAAATTCAGCGCAAGGCCCTAGAAACGAAGTCTAAAGATCCAGCCGCTGGTTTCAAGCTAATCCCCCGAAAAGGAAAATTTTTTACCTACTCCATTGTGAGACCGCAGAACATGCATGAAGGCGCCGGCGGATTTTCTCTGGATCTGGGATTCAAAGCGCGCCGCGAAATTGATTTTTCCGGAATCCGAAACCCCAAGCCGGGTGAAATTGTGCAAATTATACGCGTCAAGAAAGACCCGGCGGGCGACCGTTACAAAATCGTGCGCGGCAATTTTAAACCTTCCGACCTTTACACCTATAAAGCCAAGGCGCAAATTTTTTATGATGCCGACACATTTTGGGTGGACGTGGACCAGGGATTCCGCAATTGGACGGAGCAGAAGCTTCGAATGCGTGGTATTGACGCTGCCGAGCTTACTGAGGAAGTGGGGAAAAAAGCGGCGGCTTACGTCAAAAAAGTCATTTCCGCGGTTTCTTTTATTGTCATCAAGATTTCAGGCCGCGACAAATTCGGCCGTCCGCTCGCCGACGTTTTTTATCTTGAAGGCGCGGACGACCGCGACAAAGTTTTGGCCGAAGGCAAATTCCTCAACCAGGAACTCCTCGACCTCGGCCTGGCCGGACGAATGGAATAGGAAGAAATTTTATGGAAGAATTAGAAGATAATGATGTAATTCCATCTCTAATCGAAAGGGAGGAGTCTCAAATTTTTGAGTGTAAACAAATTCAAAAAAAACCTTCAGATGTCCTCCCGACTCTTTGTGCTTTTGCTAATTCTGACGGTGGAATTTTTATCTATGGATTAATAGATCCTGCAAAAGCTAAAGGTAAAGAGCGTCTCGCGGGAATTTCCGGAGTTCCTGACCATTCAGATGAATTGTTGCGGCTTATTGGAAAAGATTTTGACCCTCCACTTCGCGATGTGACTCACTTCTTTTTAAAGATTCAAAATGTAAGCGGTAACGAAGATAAATTACTTTTGATTTCTATCGAGCCTAGCAAAGAAGTTCACTCTCTGCGTTCAGGTTATACCTATTTAAGACAAGGAAAGCAAAATGTCCATTTGACTCATCGACAATCGCTCCAGCTTCAGTATGAAAAAGGCTCTATTTCCTATGAATCTGAAGAAGTAAAACGCGCTACTTTAAATGATTTGGACGCAAGTCTTATAGGAACCTTCTTGGAATTCAATAAAAGCGCAGAAATTGCTGAACCATTAAAATTTTTTTCGAAGAATGGTTTAGCGGTTCTAAAAAATGGGGAGTATTCATTAACGAATGCTGCGGTATTACTCTTTGGAAATAATCCTACGGTTGCATTACATTGTAAATCGGGCATTACGATTGTCCATTATTATGGAATTCGACGGGTTCCTTCCGAAAAACCTAATTTTGTGCGCCCTCCTTTTACCATTGAAGGTCCTTTAATTTTTCAAATAAAGAAAGCTTTTCAATATGTCCTTGAGAACTCTGCGCCTATTCGATTGAAAGGAGCGACTTTTCGCCGGTTGAAAATTCCTGAATATGCTTTTCAAGAGGCGATTACCAATGCTGTAATTCATAGAGATTATTCCATTCAAAACCACATTCAAATTCGGCTTTTCGATAACCGAGTTGAAGTGGAAAGCCCTGGCTGGTTTCCCGGTCTCGTTGCTCCTGAGACGATTCTTGAAGATAGATTTGCGCGTAATCCTATTATTGAAAGAATCCTTAAGAAAATGCCGGAGCCTCCTAATTTGGATATTGGTGAAGGGGTCAATAGGATGTTCCATGAAATGGATAAAAAGAATCTTTACCTTCCTCTTTTTTATCCACGGCAATATAGTCCTCATGCAGTTAGAGTGGTCCTCTATAATGAAGAGCGAATCTCATATTGGGATTCCGTCCAAAAATATTTAGAAGAGAAGAAAAAAATCACAAATGGCGAATTTCGAAATATTACAGGACTGGGAACGTTAGAAGCTTCTGAGTTTTTAAAGAAATGGGTTTCGCAAAACTTGCTCGAGAAAAAAGGGAAGAGCAAAAAAGGGACTTATTATCAAAAACCTGGTTTTCAGCTAAAAGAAGCCAATGTATTAGAAAGGCTTCTCTAATAAGATTTACGGCAAATGCCACATAGTCATAACAGATGGCAATTTAATGAGTTACAACAATCCCTCTTCCGATTTTATTAGACCCGACCATTTGAGCAGAAATGACACAAGAAAAATCGTATAAAGAAACGCTGAATTTGCCGCAAACGGCTTTTCCGATGAAGGCGGACCTTGCCCGCCGCGAGCCGGAAATGCTCGCGAATTGGGAGAAGGAAAATCTTTACGGCGGGATTCGCAGGCAGGCGGCAGGCAAATCCAAATATATTCTTCATGACGGGCCTCCTTATGCCAACGGGCACATTCATATCGGCCACGCGCTGAACAAAATTTTGAAAGACATTATCGTCAAATACAAAACCCTGCGCGGGTTTGACGCGCATTATGTTCCGGGCTGGGATTGCCACGGCCTTCCAATCGAAATTCAGGCTTTGAAAGAATTGGGCAAGCGCAAAGATGAAGTCGAGCGCGTGGCCTTTCGCAAACAAGCGCGCCAATATGCGGAAAAATTTGTGGGCATTCAGCGTGAAGAATTCAAACGGCTCGGTGTTTTTGGAGATTGGGACAAACCTTATCTGACCATGAATTATGAGTATCAAGCCTCCATTGCGGATTCCTTCCTGAAATTATATGAAAAAGGCTATATCGAACAGCGCCTGAAGCCGGTTCCCTGGTGCTGGGACTGCGAAACCGCCCTCGCTGACGCCGAGCTTGAGTATGAAGACAAAACCGATAACTCAATTTATGTGAAATTTTTGGTAACGTCAGATAGCTATAAGAAACTTTGCTTAAAAATTAAGGGACTTCCTGATTTTGGAACTAAACCAATTTATTTTGTCATCTGGACGACAACACCTTGGACGTTGCCTGCAAATGTTGGAGTCGCTTTAAATCCAAGTTTGAAATACAGAATTGGTCTCTTAAAGGATAAGAGCGAAGTTTTGATCTTTGCTGATTTTGTTACTACTATTCAGCCTAGATCAGTTAGTCGGCTTATGGATGGTTTGGATTTTAGCAGAGAGTTACTAACTAACTTAGATCCAGAGTGTTCTATTTATGTTTTAGAGGGGCATGAACTTAAAGATTTGGAATATCAGCACCCATTTCTTAATCGCACTGGCCGCGTGATTTTAGCTGATTATGTTACCGCTGAAGACGGTACAGGCATTGTTCATATTGCGCCAGGACATGGGGAAGACGACTATCAATACGGCCATCTCGATAATGGCTTGGAAATTCTTTCTCCCGTGAATAATTGGGGAAAATTCACAAAAGATTTTCCCGAAGGGGCGGGCCTCAAAGTTTTAAAAGAGGGAAATGAAAAAGTGACCGAAATTTTAAAAGAAAAAGGCGCGTTGCTTCATGCGGAAAAGTACACGCACTCTTACCCGCATTGCTGGCGCTGCAAAAAGCCGATTATTTTCCGTGCGACGCCGCAATGGTTCCTGAAAATCGACCATTCCGTCATTCTGAGGCCGACCCTCTACGAGGACAGTACAAAACACGAGGCCGAAGAATCTCGCGAGATCCTTCGCTCCGCTCAGGATGACAAAACAACGTCTGTAGTTCATGACGAAGCTCCGACGTTACGTGAAAAGATGATTCGGGCAATTCAATCGGAAATTCAATTCACGCCGGATTGGGGAAAAAACCGAATCGGTTCCATGGTGGAGACACGGCCGGACTGGTGCTTATCACGCCAGCGGTATTGGGGAGTTCCAATTCCGATTATCGGCTGTGCCAAATGTGAGAGCACCTATTTTGTCAAAGAATCGCATGAAAAAATCCGGGAAATTTTTCAAAAAGAGAGTGCCGATGCGTGGTTTTCCCGTTCCGCTGCGGATTTTCTTCCGCCGGGATTCAAATGCCCAAAATGCAAAGGGGCTGATTTCAAGAAAGAGGAAGACATTATCGACGTCTGGTTTGATTCCGGCGTCAGCCACCAGGCTGTGCTGAAACCTTCTTCGTCATTGCGAGCGACCGAAGGGAGCGAAGCAATCTCTGGGATTGCTTCGTCGGCTTCGCCTCCTCGCAATGACAGTTATAGGTTGGCTTATCCGGCAGACCTCTACCTTGAAGGGTCCGACCAGCATCGCGGCTGGTTTCAAAGTTCTCTGACCACCGGCATTGCGCTGGATGGATTTTCTCCGTTTAAAGGAGTTCTCACGCACGGTTTTGTGGTCGACGGCGAAGGCAAAAAAATGTCCAAGTCAGCCGGTAATGTGGTGGCCCCGCAGGACGTGATGAAAGAATTTGGAGCCGACATACTCCGGCTTTGGGTTTCATCCTGCGATTACAGCACGGACGTGCGTCTTTCCAAGGAAATCTTAAAACAGCTTGCCGACCAATACCGCAAAATCCGTAATACTTTCCGCTATCTTCTGGCGAATCTCTACGATTTCAATCCCAAAACCGACGCGGTGAAATGGGAAAAACTTCATCCGCTGGACCAGTGGGCGGCAGGCATTATCGATGAAGTCGTTACCGCCGTACAAAAAAGTTACGATCAATTCGATTTTCACGAAATTTATCAGGCCATTCATCATTTCTGCAATTTAGACCTGAGCTCTTATTATTTTGATGTGCTCAAAGACACGCTTTATACCGCCAAAAAGAACGGCCATTTGCGCCGCTCCTCCCAAACGACACTCTTCTATATCTTAGAAAAACTTGTCAATCTCCTGGCCCCGATCCTTCCTTTTACAACGGAAGAAGTGTGGAAGGCCTTTTCCATTAAAGAGGGGATTGGGTCCGTCCATGAAAATGTGTGGGAAAGCGCCCAAAAGAAGGATGCCGGTCTTTTTGGGGATTGGTCGGTTTTGCGCGAACTCAGAGACCAGGTAACGCCTTTCCTTGAGAAAAAGCGCAATACAGGACTAATTGGCTCAAGTCTTGATGCCAAGGTTTATTTAAAAACTGAACAGCCAGAACTCCGCCGAGTGATTGAAAATGCTTTAAAAGCGATTGGACCGGATTATACGGACATGGCCAGAGTTCTTATCGTCTCTCAAGTTGAGTGGATGAAAGACGATCGTCCGGACCAGGAATCAATCACTTACTCGTCAAACGGAAAAGAAATCAAAATTATCCTTTCCGTCGAGAAAGCCGATGGGTTAAAATGCGTTCGCTGTTGGAATTATTCTAAGCGTGTCGGCCAGGATGCAGAGCACCCCGGCCTTTGCGGCAAATGCATTGAGGCAATTAACTAATTGTCATTGCGAGGAGGCCGAAGGCCGACGAAGCAATCTCGCATTAAAAACGAGATTGCTTCGCCCCTTCGGGGCTCGCAATGACAGGTGGAAGCGATGACTTTTTATCTTAAAAGACGCAAAAGAGTTCTAAAAAAATTTTTCGTTGCCGTCAGTTTATTTTCCCTCGGAATTATTGTCCTCTATTTATTCTTCGCTTTTTCCAGGCACATTCCATTTTTGAAGAATGCGGACCAGCCGGCCATGCTGGTCTTTATCATGACCCTCGTTTCTGTTTTGGCCTATAAACCGCTCGATTATGTTTTTACCCAGCTTTTTAAAAATTATCTCTTTCAGAAAAAAAGTTACCGCCATATTACTCTTATGAATCTTGCCGAGGAACTCACGCTTATTCTTGACCTGCAGGAATTGGCCAATTTGGTGGTCAATACCTTTGGAGAGGTCCTTCATTTAAAAACGGTGGCGCTTGTGGTCCCCAGCCGTATTCGTGGAGATTATGAAATCGCCTCTGCTTTTGGGTGGAAGGTCTCGGATGTGCGGCATATTCGCCTGGCGGATGAGTCGCCCTTGATTACACTGGTGCGCGCCAACGGGCCTCATATTATAGTACGCGACCGTGCGGTGCGGACTTTGTCCTGGCAGGAAGCCAATCTCCTTTCTCATGATTTCGACAGCCTTCGTGCCACTTGGCTTATTCCTCTTTTTGTGCAGGACGAATTGACGGGAATTATTGCCTTTGCTTCTCAACGCCCCGAAGCTGTTTTTGATGAGTCTGATTTCCAATTTTTCCGGGAATTTGCCCATAAAGTTGCAAAGTGCGCGCGCAATGCGTTAAGTGTTCTGGACCTTAAAATGGCCAATGAAGAATTGCAGGATGTTCAATCGCAGCTGCTGCAAAATACCAAACTGGCCGCCATCGAACAGCTTGCGACGGGCCTGGCCCACGAAATTCATAATCCTCTGACCATTATCTCGGGCAAAGCACAGGTGCTCCTTTTGCAGAAAGACCGCAAGGCCATTGATGAAAGGGTCGAGGAAGTGCTAAAGACCATTGTGAAGCAAACCAAGCGCGCTGCCGATATAACCAGGAAACTCCTCATGTTTTCTCAGGGGTCCGGAGCGCCCAAAGAACCGCTTTCTCTGGAACAGGTTTTAAACGATACAATCGCACTTGTTTCTTATCAAACCTCCCTGGAAGGAATTGAAATCACGCGGGGGATTGGCAGCAGCATTCCCTTGTTTTATGCCAATGTCCATGAATTGAGGGAGGTTTTCTTAAATCTGATTCTTAACGCGGTCCAATCCGTGGGGACTCAGGGAAAAATCCATATTGACCTTCAATACCTTGCGGCCGACCAATTAATTGAAATCCGCATTTCGGACACAGGGCCGGGGATTTTACCGGAACATATTGATAAATTATTTAATCCCTTTTTTACCACCCGGCATGAATCAGTAGGATTGGGGCTGTTTGTGACCAAGCAAATTGTCCATCGTTATGGGGGAGCTATCCGGGCCGAAAGCCATACAGGAAAGGGGACTTTGTTTTTAATTCAGCTTCCATATATGGAGCCTTCCGGGGATGTACCATCCCAGAAGGACATTACTTTTTCTTTTACCCGGCCGTAATTTTTAAACGGCACGGCATGTAATATTTGGATTACCATGTATACTTGAAGGGAGGTCTTTTAGTATGAAGAAATTACTCGTGGTTGATGATGAAGAGGAGATCCGGGAGTTTTTGAAGGCTTTTTTCGAAGAGCGGGAATTCGAAGTGATTACCGCAAGTTCCGGCAAGGAAGCCATTGAGAAGCTTGCCCAGGTCCAGCCGCAGGTTGTTTTGCTGGATGTTCATATGCCTGGAATGGATGGTTTGACGGTGCTCAAAAAAATTAAAGAACAGCATCCGGACATCAAAGTCATTATGGTCACGGCACTTGAAACGCAGGACAAGATTGAAGAAGCCATGCGATTCGGCGCCGATAATTACATCACCAAACCGCTCAGTTTGGAATACCTTGAGAAAGATGTGCAGGATAAAATTACCCTGCTTGCGCAGAAAAGCCAGCGCTAAAGGAGGACGGCTCATTAACTATGGGGGCCTACGTCCGCAAAAGAAAAAAGATTGATTATCAGCAGGCCCTTCGGGAAGTTGCGAAGAGCATGGTGAGACTCAAACGTCCCGAGCGCCTGCTCAAAATGATTACCCGCTATATTGACCGCGAATTGGGTTTGCTTCACACCTCCATCGTTGTTTTAGAAGAAAAAAGAAACCGCTATATTTTTGTCGATTCCAAAGGCTCCCGGCGTTTTCCCGTCAAATTTGTAAAATTCGAGCTGGACCACCCGCTTGTGCAGTGGTTTTCGCAGCAGCATGAAGACCATCCCAGCGCCGAGGATTATTTGATGCGTGCCGCGCTTGCCAAAAAATTAGTCAACAGCCAATACCGGCTTTTGGTCCCCGAAAAGCGGGCGATTTATGAACGCGTCAAAAAATCCATGGATAATTTAAAAGTGGAACTCGCCATTCCGGCTTATTTCAAACAAACCCTCATTGGATTTCTTCTTCTGGGTGAAAAAAAGGACAAGGCCTCTTTTACCGACTCGGAAATTTCTTTTTTCCAGGTTTTGACTCAGGACTGTTCCATGGCCGTGAAAAATGCGGAATATCATCAAGGCTTGATTGAGAAAAACCGGGAACTGGAGAAACGCATTAAGGAAATCGAAGGCCTGCATAAGAAAGAACATGAGACCTACTTTCAGATTATGAAGGCCCTTGCCCAGGAAATTCACGCCAAAGATCCTTACACCTTCGGCCATATTAATCAAGTGGAAAGGCTTGGGCTGATGACGGCTGAAGAAATGGGGCTGGACCTTTCGGGCCGCAGGCGGGCGATCCTTTCCGCCGGCCTCATTTTGCATGATGTGGGAAAAATCGGAATTCCGGACCATATTTTGAAAAAACCTTCCGCCCTGACCGCCGAAGAACGGGAAGTCATGAAAGAGCATGTAGAAAAGGGGGCCAAAATCCTTTCTCATCTTTCAGATTTCAAAGAAGTGGCGGAAATCGTCCGCTGTCATCATGAAAGTTTCGACGGTACCGGTTATCCGCGCGGATTGAAGGGGGACCAAATTCCGATCGAATCCCGGATTGTTTCGGTGGTGGATTCTTTTCATGCCATTGTTTCAAAGCGCTGCTACGGCACAGGCCGTCCCATTGAAGTGGCTTTTGAGGAACTTGAGCGTTGTTCCGGTAGTCAGTTTGATCCTGAGGTGGTATCGGCTTTTATCCGGTCCCTCAAACGCGCCATGGCCAAACGCGGTGTGGGATTTTTCAAGGATGACCCTACGATGGCCCATCTGCCCGAGGCAAAAGCTTCCTAATAAGCGCTTGCGCTTTCCAAGACCGCTCAGTATAATGACCGCTTCGTTGAAAGGAATTAGTGATGGGACTTGATCAAAAAGATTTAGACCGGTTCAAAAAAATCCTGCAGGTTTTCCGGGCGAAAATCGCGGGCGATCTGGAGCATCGCGAAGGAGATGTTCTCAATCAAAGCCAGCGTGATGCCGCAGGCGATTTGTCCGGATATTCCTTTCATATGGCCGACATGGCCACCGATAATTTTGACCGCGAATTCAATCTGGGCCTTGCCGCGGGCGAGCAGCAAAGCTTGAATTTGATTGATGCGGCTCTCCGGAGGATCAAGGACGGCACTTACGGCAACTGTGAAACTTGTTCCAAGCCTATTTCCCAAAAGCGTCTTATGGCAGTCCCTCACGCTACTCTCTGCATTAAATGTCAGGAACTCGAGGAGAAGAAAAAACGTCGCGTGTAGTTTCGTTTGTCCTGCTGGTCCTTCTGGTCCTCTTTCTCGATCAGTACTCCAAATCGTTTGCCCTGGCTCATCTTGCTCACGAAGAAAGCATTTCCGTTATTCCCGGGATTTTTCATTTTACTCTGGTCCAAAATAAGGGAATTGCCTTCGGCATTTTCCGGCAGCACGAACTCATTTTAAAAATTTTGATTACAATCAGTATTCTGGTCCTGGCTTTTATCGGCTGGCGCATGTGTCTTCGCGCGGCCTGCGAGACAAACCGGAAATTTTTGACTTTGGCAGAGACCGGAATGGCGCTCATTCTGGGCGGGGCGCTTGGCAATTGGATTGACCGGTTGAGATTTAATGCCGTGGTGGATTTTTTAGATTTTAGGATTTGGCCTGTGTTCAATCTGGCGGACAGCGCCATTACGATCGGGGTAGGACTGTATCTTATTCTTTTAATGCGCAGCAAAACGGACAAAATATGAGACCCATTCTTTTTTCTCTCGGACCTTTTCACCTCTACTCTTTTGGCCTGATGGTGCTCATCGGCCTTTTGATTTCGCTTCGGGCCATGACGGCCCGTGCCGCGCACGACGGATTTCCCAAGAAAGAAGACGCTGCCGATCTTATTTTTATTATCGTGTTATTCGGATTTATTGGCGCACGCGTTTTTTATGTCATTGAAAATAGTGCCTGGTACCTCGAACATCCTCTAAGTGTTTTCGCCATTTGGGAGGGCGGTCTGATTTTTTATGGCGGTGTGGCGGGCGCGCTTCTTGCGCTTTTTATCGCCATGAAGCTAAAAAAAATCCCTTATTTGGCGGGACTGGATTTTCTTCTGCCTTATGTGGCTTTGACCCAGGCCTTTGGCCGCATTGGCTGTTTTTTAAACGGCTGCTGCTACGGAAAAGCCTGCAGTTTCTCCTGGTGCATGCTTTTCCCGGAATTTGACGGCCCGGTTCATCCCACCCAGCTTTATGAAGCGGCTTATGCTTTTCTTCTCTTTTTTCTTTTAACCCGTCTTTATGACAAAAAGCAATTCCAAGGCCAAGTGACGGTTTTTTATTTTATGCTTTACGCGGCCGGAAGATTCACCATCGAATTTTTCCGCGCCGGCCATCCGTTTTTCCTTTCTTTCACTTTCAATCAAGCCTTCAGTGGGGTTCTCTTTCTCGGCGCTTTCAGTCTCTTTGTCTTTTTAAGGAGGCGTGCTTTTCATGGAAACGCATAAGGAAATTCTTGTCTCAGATGAAGAGTCCGGCAAACGGCTGGATATTGTTTTGGCCGCGCATTTGACCGAATACGGCAGCCGTTCGCAGATTCAAAAATGGATTCGCGGTGGAAAAGTCCAAATCAATGGGACCAACGCGGCTCCTAGCCGGCGCCTCCAAAGTGGTGAAAAAATTTCCATTGAGATTGTTCCGCAAATCCTTGATGAAACCTGCGCCGAAGATATTCCTCTTAATATTATTTATGACGATGCCGAGGTGGTGCTGGTCAACAAACCATCCGGGATGGTGGTCCATCCCGCCCACGGCAATCGGGAACATACGCTGGTGAACGCCCTTCTTTTTCATTTCAAAAAACTTTCCAAAGGCGGGGGAGCGCCGGCCCGGCCGGGCATTGTGCATCGTTTGGACAAAGACACCAGCGGTGTTTTAGTGGTGGCCAAAAATGACCGCGCGCATGCCTTTCTTGCCAATCAATTTAAACGCCACAGCATTGAAAGAATGTATCTTGCCGTCGTGCAGGGAATTGTTCAGCATGACGAAGGCTTCTGCGAGGAACCCGTGGGCCGCACTTTTTTAAACCGTAAAAAAATCATGATCAAACCTTCCGGAGGCAAAGAGGCCCTGACATTTTTTCGCGTCAGAAAACGTTTTAAGAAAGCGACTCTCCTGGAAGTTTTTCCTAAAACGGGACGGACTCATCAAATTCGCGTCCACCTGGCCCATCTCGGACATCCGGTGCTTGGCGACAGCTTTTATGGCGTCACCTCGCCCTGGATCAAACGCCAGGCCCTGCATGCTTTTTCATTGGGATTCATCCATCCGGTCACCAAGAAACGGTGTTACGGGGAAAGCCCCATTCCGGTGGATATGAAGGTCCTGATCACTTACCTTGAATCTGAGAAGTAGTTTCTTTATAATCGGCGCTTGATCCGAGGGGGGCGCTTGATTTTCTTTTTAGGCTTACTGTTTCTTATTTTTTTTATTCAAAACAGGTTTCTTGAAAAAAACGGTAAATTTTCGAACCGCCGCTCTCTCACGGGAGCTGAAGTGGCACGTTTTGTTCTTGATGCCAGCGGATTGAAACAGACCTCCGTCGACTGTTTTGAAAAAGATCATATCGATTTCCGGTCGGGATTAGAACGTCTTTATTTAGACCGGAAACTTTACGAGGGAAAAACCCTTTTGGATGTCGCGGCGTCGGCTTGGACGGCGGTTTTAAAAACAAAAGCGCATCAATCAACGCTTTGGCTGCCGCTGGATTTTAAAGAAAAAATTTGGAAAATTAATAAAGCCATTATTTGGACAGGATGGATTTTAATCCCGTTTTTTCCTCCGGCGGGACTGGCAGCATTTCTTTTTGTTTTCTTAATTGAAATTTTGGATTTTCCCGCCCGATTGGAAATCGGGCAGCAGGCCCTTTTGCTTTTGAAACATTCAAGGAATTTTGAGGCCGATGAAATAGCACGCTTGAAAGGCGTGATACGCGGACTTGAGTTAAAAGGTTTTGCCCGGTTTTTCGGCGTGGTGTCCGACCTCTTTAAAGGAAAAGCGAGGGTGTATGGCTTATAAGAATTTGCGCGAATTTTTGAATGAGCTCCGCAAACGCGGCGAGCTCCACGAAATTTCTGTGGAAACCGATCCCGTGCTGGAAGTCACAGAAATTTATGACCGCATTGTTAAAAGCGAAGGCCCCGCACTTTTTTTCAAAAAAATCAAAGGCTCCGAAATGCCTCTGGCCATCAATTTGTTTGGTTCTCCAAAAAGAATGAGCGCTGCGTTGGGTGTGGATTCATCGGAAGAAATCGCCCGCCAAATTGAAGAATTGACCGATATGAAAATGCCGCAGGGAATTATTGAGAAATTACAAATGCTCCCCAAGCTCGGCATTTTAAATGCCCTTGCTCCCAAAATCGTCAAATCAGCGCCATGCCAGGAAGTGGTCATTCGGCCGGGGGAAGGCCC
>JACPXL010000042.1 GCA_016196555.1 Candidatus Omnitrophota bacterium
AAATCTTTGACAAAGTTCAGGCAAGGTTGCGCGCCAACCGCAAGGGTGGCGAAAGGTGCATGACCAAGTTTGATTATCCTTTTACCGGAGTCCTGGTTTGCGCCCGCTGCCACCACAAAATGCACGGCATATCTGCGGTGACGAATTCGGCACAAAAAAAGCGCAAACGCTGGTATCGCTGCTCCGCGGCCTATATGCACGATATCAAATGCAAGAATTCGATGGTCCGGGCGGAACTGGTTGAGCCGCAGCTTTTCGCAATCATTGAAAAGCTGACCCGTAATAAGAAGATTTTGACCGTGCGGCTGACCGGGTTGATTAAGGCCCAGGCGGAGCCGAGCGAAGCTTTCCTCGAAATGATTCGGGAACAAAATAAGCTGATCCAAGAGAATCTGAGACAGCAGAAGAAATTGAATGATGCCTATCTGCAGGATTGCATGTCTTTTGAGATCTACAAGCCGAAAGCCGGAGACTTGCGGGATGAAGAAAAAAGGGGCCGGGACCGGCTTGCCGAACTTGAATTAAAGCTTCTGGCCAAGGAAAAGGCAAAAGGGTATCAGCAGTACGTCAGGGAGGTTGTGAACCGTTTTACAGAAGCCAAGGATGAACTCGACCCCATCCGCAAAAAAGAGGTCGTGAGGGTTATTTTTAAAGAGATTTTGATTAAAGACCGGAAGATAGTAGAATTTGAGTTATTCGAACCGTTTAAATCATTTTTGGAAGGAAAGGAACCATGCCAGAACAAATTACTGGAGGAGTTGATACCCAGCGAAAGCTTAGGGTGTGCATCAAGTCCTTCGGATGCCAGATGAATCAGTATGATTCGGAAGTGGCCGGAGGGTTGCTCGCCCATCAAGGGTTTGAAATTATGCGCTTGCATGATGACGAAGCACAGCCGCTGGAGCCTCCAGCAAAAATCCTGCAAAATACTGGCGAAGGTTTTGGAAGAATCCCGCAGGATTTTCTTTCCGCTGATGTGGTTTTAATGAATACCTGTTCAGTGCGTGAACATGCTGAAGAGCGTGTTTTTGGGCGTTTGGGAATTCTAGGCAAAATTAAAAAAACAAAGCCGGAATTAATCGTCGGTCTCATGGGCTGCATGGTGGAGGAACACCAGGAAAAACTTTTCAAACGTTTCCCTCAGCTTGATTTGATGGTCGGGACGCGCAATATCACAGAACTGGCTTCATTAATTGAGCATGTCCGCCAAACACGCGAACAGGTGTCGCGGATCAAGCAGGACGGAATTTCGATTGAATACACCGATCAAATCCAGCGGCATGGGAAATTTCACGCCTGGCTCCCTATAATGACGGGCTGCAATAAAGTCTGCACGTTTTGCATTGTGCCGGTGACGCGCGGCTCTGAGGTTTCCATGCCGGCACGTGAAGTTTATCGCGAGGCCAGCCGCTTAGTGGGTGAGGGCGTAAAGTGGATCACGCTATTGGGACAGAACGTTAATTCGTATACGGGCAGATCCCCAATCCTTATGATTGGGGACCGTAATCACCTTTCGAACTTGACGTTCGAAAGGACGGATGTGAATTCATATGACGGAAGTTTTCGTCATTCTGAGCGAAGCGAAGAATCTCAAAATACCGAGATCCTTCGGCCTGAAGGCCTCAGGATGACGAAGCGAACAACTTCCTTTCCCGAGCTTCTCGATATGCTGGCCCAAATTGAGGGGCTGGAACGAATTTCATTTACGACATCCCATCCTTCCGACGCTACGGAAGAACTTTACCGCGTCATCGCTAAAAATCCAAAGATTTCGCGAAGATTTCATCTGCCGCTTCAATCGGGTTCGGACAAAATCCTCAAGCGCATGAAACGGCTTCACACTTACGAAGAGTTTAAATCTAAAATCGATTTAATGCGTGAAATTATCCCCGGGGTGTCCATTACGACGGATATTATTGCCGGATTTTCCGGAGAGTCTGAAGAGGACCATCAAGCGACGGCCCGGGCCCTCAAAGAAATCCGCTTCGACGGGGCCTACATCTATAAGTATTCTCTGCGGGCGCAAACTCGGGCCTCAAAACTTCCTGATGATGTGCCGATAAATATCAAGGAAAGACGGAATGCTGAGCTTTTAGAGATTCAGCGGGATTTTTCTCAAAAGGCAAACGAACAACTCATAGGCCAAACATTTGAGGTGTTTGTTGAGGAAATCAGTTCCAGGGACAGTTCCCGGTTACTGGGCCGTACGGCTGCGGAGAAGAAGGTTGTTTTTCCGGGTGAAGCGGCCTTGCTCGGGACAAATCAAAAAATAAAACTCGAAGCCCTTCGGCACGATACCTTTCTCGGAACCCTCGCCGGGTGTTGAGCCTTTTCTCTCTTTTTTTCGCATGAAAACCGTGACCGCAAAACAAATGCAGGACATCGATCAGCGTGCCATAAGCGATTATGGTATTCCGAGTCTTCTATTAATGGAGAATGCCGGACGAGGTGTGGCCGAGCTGATTATTTCTATGTCATCCCCGAATGTAGTAGTCGGGGATCAGCATTCTGGATTCCCGCCAACCCCACAAGGGGGCTACTGCGTTGAAGCATGCGGGAATGACAAAAAAGTTATTGTCTTTTGCGGCAAGGGCAATAATGGCGGCGATGGTCTTGTAGCAGCCAGGCATTTGCACAATCGTGGGTTTGGTGTGTATGTCATTTTGCTGGCGAGGCCGGAAAATTTAAAAGAAGACCCAGCGGTTAATTTTCGCATTCTTTTAAAAATGAAAATTCCTTATCTGGTCGCAGAAGAAAATTCTACGGCAGAGGATTTTTTGCCGGTGATTGAAAAAACGGATGTTGTGCTGGATGCTCTATTCGGGGTTGGGCTTGAGCGGCCGGTTACGGGCGTGTACGCCGAAGCGATCAAGGCGATCAATCAAGCGGGGCGCAATGTCGTGGCCATTGATTTACCTTCCGGTCTTCATTCGGATAGCGGAGAAGTTCTCGGAGTGGCCGTTAAAGCGTCCATGACGGCCACGTTGGCGATACCGAAACAGGGGCTTTTTCAGTCCAGAGGGCCTGATTTGGCCGGGAAAATTTGCGTGGTGGACATTGGTTTACCCAAGGAACTTGCCGGGGCTTGACACTTTCTTTCCTTTTTGATACAACCACCCGTCATATTTGAGGATAGCATTGATGCAGCAAACATTACAAAAACGTTTACCCATTTGGCTGAGGCGCGATCTTCCGGTCCCATCCGCGGAACGCACGCATCAGATTCTGGCTGAGAATCGTTTGAACACTGTTTGTGAATCAGCCATGTGCCCGAATCGCAGCGAATGTTATTCGCGGCGCACGGCCACGTTTATGATTTTGGGAAATACTTGCACGCGAAGCTGCGGTTTTTGCGCGGTCCAGACCGGGCGCGGAGAAATTCTGGAAGATGACGAACCCGAACGTGTGGCTCGTGCAACGCGTGAGCTCGGCCTTGAATATGTCGTGATTACTTCTGTCGCGCGCGATGATTTAAAAGATGAAGGCGCTTTTCATTTTGCCCGGACGGTTGAAGCGGTAAAACGTGATATCCCGGAAATCCAAGTTGAAGTTCTGACGCCTGATTTTCATGCCCGCGAGGAATTAATCGCGCAAATCGTGGCGGCCGGCCCAGCCGTTTACAACCATAATCTGGAAAGCGTCCGGCGGCTTCAAAAAAAAATCAGAGCGCAAGCATCTTATGAAAGATCGCTTGAAGTTCTTTCGATTGTCAAACGGCTTGATCCGGAAATGACGACAAAAAGCGGTTTAATGCTCGGGCTTGGGGAAAGCCGGAACGAAATTTTAGAAACCGCCGAAGATTTGCGCGCGGCGGGCTGTGATATTCTTACCCTCGGCCAATATTTACGTCCGAGTCTAAAACACTTAGAAGTTGTCGATTATATCGCTCCGTCAGTTTTTGAAGAATTGGCGCGAGCGCTGAAGATGCTGGGATTTTTAGAAGTTTTTGCCGGGCCTTATGTGCGAAGCTCGTATCATGCGGGCGAAACGTTTTTGAAATCAAAATCAACGTCATTCTGCCCCACAGGGGCTGTCCTGACTTCTGATAAATAGTTAATGAAAGTCATGGGCTGAGGCCGCAGGACGAAGAATCTAGATCCTTCACTCAGCGAAGCAGTCCTTTAGGATCGTTCAGGATGACTAGCTTAAGGAGGGCCGCGAAAGTATGTACGAAGTGGCGTTAGAAGGTTTAGGGCCTCATGTCTCAGAAGGAACGATTCAAACCTGGTTTTATGAAGAAGGCGATCCGGTCAATGAAGGGGATGATTTGGTGGAAGTGACCACCGAAGAAGGGACCGTGACTCTTCAGGCTGGCGCTACCGGCATCCTGGCCGAAGTTTATTATGATGAAGGGGAAGTCGTAGCCAAAGGCGAAGTGATGTGTACCATTGATGATGAAGAATCGTCCAAGGATGAGGATGATGAAAAACAGTAGCCAAGAAAGGGTCTTTTAAGCCATGCCCATGCATGAAGCCAACCGCATGCTGCGGTTGCCGCCGTATCTTTTTACCATCGTTGATAATTGGAAACGCGAAGTCCGTACTCAGGGAGTCGATGTCATTGACTTTAGCATGGGCAATCCTGATTTTGAGCCGCCGCCGCATGTGGTGCAAGCCATGCGCGAAGCGCTCAAGATGAAAGGGATTCACCGCTATTCTAAATTCGATGAGGAGATCGAAAGAAATCTGCGCCGCGCCATTGCGAAATGGTATCACGGACGGTTTGGGGTCGACCTCGATCCCGATAAAGAAGTTCTCCCGCTCATTGGTTCTAAAGAGGGCATAGCCCATCTTTCACTGGCCTTCCTTAATAATGATGATTTGGCGCTTGTGCCGTCACCGGCTTACCCGGTCCATTTTAACGGCGTTATTATGGCCGGCGGAATTCTCTACACGATTCCTTTAAAAGAGGAGAACGGCTATCTGCCGGATTTCGGATCGATTCCGCGCGAAACCACGCGCCATTCCAAGCTGATGTTTTTGAGTTATCCGCATAATCCTACGACTGCCGTTTGCGATTTAGAATTTTTCAATAAAGTGATCCATTGGGGGCATGACAAGGATATTATCGTAGCTCACGACCTGACTTACTCGGACATTGTTTTCGGCCCAAAACGCGCGCACAGTATTCTCGAAGTAAAAAATTCCCGCAAATTTTGTGTCGAATTCCACACACTTTCTAAATCGTACAGCATGGCGGGGTGGCGAATGGGATTTGCCGTCGGCAATAAAGATATTTTGAAAAGCGTGGCGAAAACCAAAAGTTATGTGGATTTCGGACTTTTCCGCGCGATTCAGCACGCAGCGACCGCGGCGTTGACCGTCCCCCAAGGTTATGTTAAAACGCTCGTCGCCAATTATAAGAAGCGCATCGATTATTTTGTCGACGGTCTGAACCGTATCGGCTGGCCCACCAAAAAACCGGCAGCAACATTTTACATTTGGTGCAAGATTCCGCAGCAATACGGCGCTCTGACTTCCATGGAATTTACTGAGTTGCTCCTTCGCGAAACCGGTGTTGCTGTGGCGCCCGGGACGGGTTTTGGGGAAATGGGAGAAGGCTATATTCGATTTGCCATGGTAGTTTCGGAAGCCCGTATGAAAGCGGCGCTGGGACGTGTAAAAGACTTCCTACAACGCAAGGTCTAGCGTTCGAGTGAAAAAGAAATTGAAGGTCCGAGCGGGAAAAGAAAGCCGGCCTATCGGCGTTTTTGATTCGGGGCTGGGCGGACTTACGGTCGTGCGTGAAATACGCCGGCTGCTTCCTTCCGAATCCATTATTTATTTTGGCGATATCGCGCGCCTGCCTTACGGCATCAAATCCAAAGAACAAATTCTCAGTTTTTCCATTCAAAACACGCTTTTCCTCTTAAAACATAAAATCAAAGCGCTGGTCGTTGCGTGCAATTCCTCTTCAAGCGCAGCCTATTCGTTTCTTAAAAGTCATTTCAATTTGCCCGTAGTCGATGTTATCGGGCCGGCAGCTTCTGCCGCGGCCGAGTTGACGCAGTCGGGCCGTATTGCTGTCATTGCGACGCAATCCACCATCGCAAGCCGCGCTTATGAAAAAACTTTGAAGCGTTTAAAATCCTCTGCGAAAATTTTTCAATCGGCATGCCCTTTATTCGTGCCTTTGGTGGAGGAAGGCTGGGTGGATGGGAAAATTACCGAAGATATCGTGCGAGTCTATCTGGAGCCTCTCAAACGTTACCGGGCGGACACTTTGATTTTGGGATGCACTCATTATCCGCTCCTCAAAAATATTATTCAGCGCAATCTCGATGCGAAGGTGCAGCTTGTGGACTCGGCACTTCCCACGGCCCAGAAACTCGCTTCCATTTTAGAGAAAAACGAGCTATGCTATCACTCTTCTCGGCGCGGCAAACTCAAGATTTTTGTCAGCGATTTGCCACGGAATTTCGTCCGGATCGGGGAAAGATTTTTGGGCGAAAAGTTAAATGATGTCAAAGTCGTAAGAGAAATTTAGCGAAGGATTAAATTGATGAAGAGTGCAGTTTGTCTTTTGTCCGGCGGTTTGGATTCTACAACCGCGCTTTACTATGCAAAGCAAGAAGGATACCGCGTCCACGCATTGACCATTCATTATGGCCAGTTGCATGACAAAGAAATCGAAAGTGCCCGCCAAATCGCTGCCGAACTTAATATTCCGCATGAAATCATTTCCATTTCTATGCCTTGGAAAGGCAGCGCTTTGCTCGATTCCAATATTCCGGTTCCTACAGGCCGCAAGGAATCAGAAATGACAAAAGAGATTCCATCAACCTATGTTCCGGCACGCAATAGCATTTTTCTTTCTTTCGCGGCTTCATGGGCGGAAGTTTTAGGGGCGAAAGCTATATTTTTTGGTGCCAATATTCAGGATTATAGCGGTTACCCAGATTGCCGTCCGGAATACTTGCAGGCCTTTAGAGAATTAGTCCGCTTGGGAACAAAACGAGGTGATGAAGGGAAAGCGATTCGAATCGAAACGCCTTTGCTTCAGCTTTCTAAAAAGGAAATTGTATTATTGGGTCAAAGTCTTAATGTTCCGTTTCAAAAAACTTGGTCATGTTACCAAGGTAAAAACACTCCGTGCGGGGAATGTGATTCCTGTGTTCTCCGTGCCAAAGGTTTCCGGGAAGCCGAAATTGAAGACCCGTTGATGCGTTATGCAATATCCTCCCTCCGCTGACCGCGCGCGTATTTCCGAGATTTTTTCTTCTCTTCAAGGAGAGGGCACCCATTTAGGGGAGCGCCATCTTTTTATTCGTTTTGAAGAATGTCATATTCAATGCACTTATTGCGATGAAGTTAAAACCGGCGTTGAAATGACGCTGGACCAAGTGATCGAAGAAGTGAAGCGTCTAGAAGCATTGGAAGGCCCACATGCTTTTGTCAGTTTGACCGGCGGTGAACCGCTTCTTTACCTTGTGTTTCTTCGCTCATTGCTACCCGCCCTCAAAAATTTGGAGTTGAAGGTCTATCTTGAGACAAACGGAATTTTATGGCAGGCCTTGGAAGATGTTATTGGATGGTGCGATGTCATTGCCATGGATATGAAGCCAGCGAGTGTCACCGGGGATAAAAACTATGACAGCGATCACCGGCGCTTTCTCCAAACCGCCGTTCAAAAAGAAGTTTTCGTGAAAATGGTTCTCTCCAAAGAAATTTTCTTTACCGAATATGAAAATGAAATCCGTATCATTGCGGACATTGACCCGCGAATCCCTGTGATTTTGCAGCCTATTTCCAGCCGTATCGAAGGCCATGATGATCCGGAACTCATGGAGCTCCTTGGCCGGCTGCAAAGAAACGGTTCACAGTGGGCGTCTAATATTCGCATCGTGCCGCGTTTTCACAAAATTTTTAATCTTCGATAGGAGATCATCGTGCGTCAGGACGGCCGTAAACCTCAAGAGCTTAGGGAAATTTCGATTAAGAAGGGATTTTTGAAATATGCCATGGGATCCTGCCTGATTGAAATGGGAGATACGAAGGTGCTTTGCTCGGCCAGTGTTGAAGACAAAGTTCCGCCCTTTCTAAAAAAAGAAGGGAAGGGATGGGTAACGGCGGAATATGCCATGCTGCCTGCTTCATGCACAGAAAGAATTGCGCGCGAGTCTTCCAAAGGGAGGACTTCAGGCCGCACGCATGAAATTCAGCGTTTGATCGGCCGAAGCCTCCGAGCGGTTGTTGATTTGACTAAGATTGGCGAGAGAACGATTTGGATTGATGCGGATGTCATTCAGGGCGATGGCGGGACCCGTACGGCAGCGATTACAGGCAGTTTTATTGCTCTGGCCGAAGCCTTGGCAAAACTTAAAAAAGCGGGGCTTGTGCCGGAATCTCCGATTAAAGATTATGTTGCTGCGGTAAGCGTCGGTATTGTTGCTGGTAAGCCCGTTCTGGACCTTTGCTATCAGGAAGATTCCAAAGCCGAAGTTGACATGAATGTTGTCATGACTGGATCTGGAAAATTTGTCGAGGTTCAAGGAACGGCGGAAGGTAAGGCCTTTGGTAAACAGGAAATGGACCGGCTTCTTTTACTGGCTAAAAAGGGAATTGCCGATTTGATTCATCTTCAGAAAAAACATGCCGCTCTGTAAGTCAAGCGATACGCTTATGGCGACCGAAAAAGCCCAACGCTTACTGCTGGCGACAACAAACCGCAAAAAACTGATTGAGCTTCGCGAACTCCTGCAAGATCTCGATATCGAAGTGGTTTGCCTGGCGGATTTGCCGGAATATCAAGAAATTTCGGAAACTGGTAAGACATTTCGCGAAAACGCTTCCTTAAAAGCTCTTGGCTATGCGCGTCAGAGTGGATTTTTGACTTTGGCGGAGGATTCTGGATTATGCTGCGATGCGCTGGAAGGAGCTCCGGGAGTTTATTCGGCGCGATTTGCCGGACCTGGTAAATCGGATGCGGAAAATAATGAAAAACTGTTGAAGCTTCTGGCGAAAGTCCCTGATAATTGCCGCGGGGCCCATTTTAAATCCGCAGTGGCGCTGGCGGAACCGGAATTTTTACTGACCGTCGTTGAAGGAGAAGTTCACGGCGTAATCAGCCATGAGGCCCGCGGAGAAAACGGATTCGGTTATGACCCGCTATTTTTTTATCCGGCTTTTGGAAAGACCTTTGGGGAAGTGCCGGGTGATATGAAACATCAAATTTCCCACAGGGCTGTGGCTCTAGCAAGAATTAAGAATTATCTGGGGAATTATCTTCCGTACCGGTTTAATGGTGGGCGGTAGAGGACTCGAACCTCTGACCTCTTCCATGTCAAGGAAGCGTTCTAACCAACTGAACTAACCGCCCGAGTAAATCGTCAAGATTTACCGGGGATAACCTCTGAGCATAAGCGAAGAGGTAACCGCCCGAGTAAAAGGTTTCATAAGTTATCAAAAGATGGCTTGTCTTTCAATTCATTTCAAAAGGTTAGGGAGGGATTTATGGGAAGAGATCACAAAAAACGAATTAAAAGAAAACGCCGCATTGCCTATCTAAAACGGCAAAAAGCGATCGTAAAACCGAAAAAAGCCTAAGAATTCTTCTGGGGGAAAGAAGTTGCGTTAAAAGGAGAAAATTTGTACAATACCGCCTTATCTTCAAGTCAGAAAAGGAGTTCCGATCAATCGCTGAATCGAAGCATGGTTAATTCCAGTCCCGAGGAGTTGGTCCGCCTCCGTCATTCGACCGCCCATATCTTGGCCCAAGCTGTTCTGAGCCTATTTCCCAATACAAAATTGGCCATTGGCCCTGCCATTAAGGACGGCTTTTATTATGATTTTGACCGGGATGAGGCTTTCACTGAAGAAGATTTGGCAAAGCTTGAAGCGAAGATGCAGGAGATTGTGAAGGAAGGGCAGGAGTTCAGTCAAAAACCGGTTTCAAAGGGTGAAGCTGAAAAATATTTCCAGTCTCGCAAAGAGCCTTATAAACTTGAAATTCTGGCTGATTTAAAAGACGGAGAGATTACGCTTGTTCAGAACGGCCCATTTGTCGATCTTTGCCGCGGCAATCATATTCATAATACGAAAGAAGCGGCTGCATTTAAGCTGTTATCCATTGCCGGTGCTTACTGGCGCGGCAATGAGCGCAATAAAATGCTGCAGCGCATTTACGGAACGGCGTTTTATTCTAAGAATGAATTAGAGACTTATTTAAACCGGCTGGAAGAAGCAAAGAAGCGCGATCATCGCAAGCTTGGCAAACAGCTCGGGTTGTTTAGTTTTCATATCGAAGCTCCTGGGATGCCATTTTATCATCCCAAAGGCATGTGTCTTTATGAAAATTTGATCGGCTATTGGCGGGAAGAACATCGAAAAGAAGGCTATCTTGAAATTAAAACGCCGATCCTTTTGAAGGATGAGCTTTGGAAACAAAGCGGGCATTACGAACATTATAAAGAGAATATGTTTTTTTCTGAGGTGGATGAAGGCAGTTTCGCAGTCAAACCCATGAATTGTCCGGGCAGCACACTGGTTTATCGAAGCACCCAGAAATCTTATCGGGACCTTCCGCTGAAATTGGCCGAATTAGGTCTTGTGCACCGCCGCGAGCTCTCAGGCGTGCTGCATGGTCTTTTTCGCGTGAATGCCTTTACGATTGATGACGCGCATATTTTTTGTACGGAATCCCAAATCGAAGAAGAGATTTCAAAATGCATTGCACTCATACGGCGTATGTATGCATGCTTTGGATTTGAGAATATCAAAATCAGTCTTTCTACGCGCCCTAAAGATTCCATGGGCTCGGATGAAATTTGGGACAAAGCCATAGCCGGCTTGAAGGCGGCGCTGGCTTCTCAAAATATGGCTTATGATATTCATGAAGGCGGGGGAGCGTTTTACGGCCCCAAAATTGATTTCGAAATTACGGATTCCATTGGCCGGGACTGGCAATGCGGCACCATTCAGCTTGATTTTCAAATGCCGGAACGCTTTAACCTTTCTTATATTGATTCCGATAATCATGCGAAGCGTCCTGTGATGGTACACCGGGCTGTATTCGGATCCGTAGAGCGATTTTACGGGATTTTAGTGGAGCATTATGCCGGTAATTTTCCTGTATGGCTTGCGCCGGAACAAGTGAAGGTGCTTACCATCTCGGACAAAAATATTCCCGCTGCCGAGCAAGCGGTGAAAAAGTTGGAAGCTGCTGGGATTCGCGTAGAGTCCGATTTGAGTTCGGACAAAATGGGATATAAAATCCGGAATGCGGAACTCGAGAAAATTCCTTATATTTTTGTGATTGGAAATAAAGAAGAAGAAAGCGGAAAAGTGGCCGTGAGGCTTCACGGCGGCAAAGACCTCGGTCCGCAGGACCTTGGGGCGATGATCGATCGCATTAAAAAGGAAATTGAAAATAAACAATAACCGGACAGATTTCATATTGTCCTTTAACCGTAGAGTGAGGGAGGTTCATTGACACAAAACGCGAAAAGTGTGCGGGCAAATGAACGAATTCGTGCAGCTCAGATTCGTTTGATCGGAAGCGGTGGTGAACAGCTTGGTATTGTGACAGCAAAAGAAGGTTTGGAGAAAGCGCAAAGTGAAGGGCTCGATTTAGTCGAAGTGGCGCCCAATGTAAAACCGCCGGTATGCCGGATCCTTGATCTGGGCAAATACCTTTATAGCCTCAGCAAAAAAGAAAAAGAAGCGCGCAAAAAGCAGAAAGTGATCGACGTCAAGGAATTGAAAATGACGTCCAAAATCGAAGAGCATGATTATCAGACCAAGCTTCGCAGTGCTCGGAATTTTATTGAGCGCGGCGACAAGGTGAAATTGACCATGTTTTTCCGAGGCCGGGAAATTACTCACATGGATTTGGGAGAAAGAATCATCGCGCGTTTTATTCAAGATATTTCTGATGTCGGGGAAGTTGAAAAGAACGACGGCTTGGAAGGAAACGCAATTCATATTTATCTAACAGGCCGGACCGGAAAGAAAGTACAAGGAGAATAGGAACAAGCTTATGCCGAAACTTAAAACCAAAAAAGCAATGAAAAAGCGATTTCGCATCACCAAAAACGGTAAGGTAATGTGCAGTAAATCATTCCGCCGGCACTTATTGACCGACCGTTCCTCGAAGCGCAAGCGACAAGCGCGCGGCTGGCATGAAGTCGACATCACGGATGTCAAACGCATCAAAGCAGGATTGCCTTACGACCGTTGAGTATGGTCTTCGCCCGCAATTTTGATTTTGAAATTAAATTAAGGAGTTTATATGCCTAGAGCGACTAATACACCGGCATCCAAAAAGCGCCGGAAAAAAGTTTTTAAACGAGCCAAGGGATTTTTCAGCGGACGGCGCAAACTTTACCGCACTGCGAAAGAAACCGTTCAAAGGGCCATGGCGTTTGCCACGCGCGACCGCAAACAGCGCAAGCGGCAATTCCGCCGTCTTTGGACAGTCCGTATCAATGCTGCCTGCCGTGAGCAGGGACTTACCTATTCAAAGTTCATTGCCGGTTTAAAAAAAGCAAAAGTCAATCTTGACCGCAAATCGCTGGCCGATTTAGCGGTTCGTGATCAAGCTGCTTTTAAGAAACTCGTGGAAATGGCCAAGGGATAAACACCCAAAGGTTCCGGCTTTCTTTTGAATCCGATCATCCAAGAACTTCAGACTGAAGCAAAGTCTCGTCTTGCCTCCATCCGTTCGCCCCAAGATCTGGAATCCTTCCGCATTGCCTATTTAGGAAAAAAGGGCAAGTTGAGGGATTTGATGGAGCAGTTGAAAAATGTTCCGGACGATCAGCGCCGGGATTTTGGCCGCCAGGTCAATGAGTTCAAGCAATTTCTCGAAGAATCGATAAAATCTCTCAAAATCGAAACGTCGTCTTCGGCTGCCAGCAAAGATTCATTTGACGAAACTCTTCCCGGAATTTTGCCCGCGACGGGAAGAATTCATCCGATCAATCAAATGATTCAGGAAATTTGCAGAATTTTTGAGCGGCTAGGATTTGAGACTGTTGACGGTCCTGAAATCGAGACCGAATTTCATAATTTTACCGCTTTGAATATTCCTCTCGACCATCCGTCTCGCGATTCTTTCGACACTTTTTACACTTCGGAAGGAGAATTACTGAGATCGCAAACTTCGACGGTGCAAATTCGTGTCATGCAGGACCGCAAACCTCCGCTTCGTATTATTGCTCCGGGCCGGGTTTACCGCCCTGATGCCGTGGATGCCAGCCATTCCTTTATGTTTCATCAAATCGAAGGATTGATGGTAGATGATCGTGTCACATTCAGTGATTTAAAAGGAGTATTGCAGCTTTTTTTACGCGAGCTTTTCGGCAAAGATGCAAAAGTCCGCTTTCGCCCCCACTTTTTTCCTTTTACCGAACCCAGTGTCGAAGTGGATATTAAATGGGGAAAAGGATGGCTGGAAGTTTTAGGGGCCGGTACCGTGGATCCGAATGTTTTTGAAGCGGTAGGCTATGACCCTAAAAAAGTTCAGGGATTTGCCTTCGGTTTGGGCGTTGAGCGAATGGTGATGCTGCGCCATAAAATCCAGGATATACGGCTTTTCTATGAAAATGATCTCCGGTTCCTCGAGCAATTTTAAAAGAGGCTCATTATGAAAATCAGCACCAATGAGTTAAAAGATTTTGTGAAAATTTCGCCGCCGATTGAACGCGTGGCCGAAGGGCTTACCATGGCCGGCCTGGAAGTGAAAAAGGTTGAGCTGGCTGCGGGCGGTAAGGATTTTGTTTTCGAAATCGAAATTACTTCCAATCGTCCCGACTGGCTTTCCCATTTAGGAGTGGCCCGCGAAATTGCGGCGGTGGAAAATTTGCCGCTCAAAATGCCGGACGTATTGATGCCGTCGAAACAGCCTATGCCGGCCGGATGGAAGCTCAGTCTCAAAGAAATGGAAGGATGTCCTTATTACACCGGCGTATTAATCGAAGGAATTCATTGGGCGCCGACTCCGGAATTTATGAAAGAAAGACTTCAGGCCTGCGGCCTGCGGTCCATCAATTTGATCGTTGATATTACCAATTACGTCCTGCTTGAAGTTGGCCAGCCGCTCCATGCTTTTGACGCTGACCTTTTAAAAGGCCGCGAAATTCAAATTCGCCGTGCTAAAGCAGAAGAACTTATGACTTCCATTGATCAATCTCAGCTAAAACTGGGAACTCAGGACCTTGTGATCGCCGATCAAGAACATCCCGTAGCGTTGGCCGGGGTCATGGGCGGCGCTAATTCCGAAGTGAATGATCGAACTCGAAATATTTTTCTCGAATCCGCTTTTTTTAATCCGCGTTGGGTTCGGCGTACTTCACGACGATTAGCCATTTCAAGTGAATCGTCTTATCGCTTTGAAAGGCGCGTGGACCCCAATGGAGTTGATTTAGGAAGAGACCGTGCCCTTTATTTTATTCAACAGTATGCAAAGCCTCGTTTTATAAGCGGCGTTCTCAAAGCTGGGGCTAAGCCCAGCGGCTTTCGTGGGCGGCTTCATTTGAAGATTGATGAAGTGGAAAAAACTCTTGGGACTTCGCTGAAACCGAGAGAAATTCAGTCTATTTTGACCCGCCTGGGATTGGAGATTAAGCCTTCCGCTTCCAGTTTAGCTGTTACGGTCCCGTCTTTTCGTTCAGATATTACACGTCCAGTTGATTTAATCGAAGAAATCGCCCGGCTTCATGGTTATGACAATATTCCGGCAACTTTACCGGAACGGGCCCCGCAAGTATCTCAGGGATTACATCCTCGCTTAAAATTAGAGGCGCGGGCCCGAGAGTTTTTTTCCGGAGCTGGATTGTTTGAAACGGTGACTTTTAGTTTGATTTCAGAATTTGGATTGAATCGCGATACGGAATTAAAAAATGCAGTTTCAATCGTCAATTCTCAAAATAAGGAATTGACCTGGATGCGCCCGGTCATGGTACCCAGCCTTCTTCAGATCATTAAGAAAAACTTGTCGTATGGGGCGGACCGAGTTCCGATTTTTGAAATCGCAAATGTTTATAGCCGGGAAAATGGGAAATTTCCGAAGGAAGAGCGCATGCTGGCGATTGCGTTATATGGAAACTCGCGTGGGAAAAGCTGGCTCGATCCGCAGCGCAAAACGACTTTATATGATTTGAAAGGCCTCTTGGAAGAGTTTTTAAAATCGCTTGGCATTTCGGAGTTTGCTTTCGAATCTTGCGAACATTCACTGCTGAAGGCTTCTCTGGCGGAATCCTTGGAAGTTAAATCTAAATCCATTGGATTTCTCGGGAGTGTTCATCCGCGGCTTGCGAGATTATGGGATCTCGAATCCGAAGTTTATTTTGCTCAAATATCGCTGGAGAGTCTTTATCCTCATGGGGTATGGCAGAAGGTGTTTCAGGAGTTGCCGCGGTTTCCAGCTATCAAACGGGATTTGTCTTTAATTGTTCCCGAATCGGCGAAAGCCGGAAAGATTCAGAGCGAGATTTCTCGCATGGGTCACGGCTTTGTGCGAAAGGTTGAATTGTTTGACCTGTTCCGCGGCGGCCGCATTCGGCATGGGAATAAAAATCTTTCTTTTCGTGTCACTTATCAATCCAATGATCGTACGCTTGTTTCCGAAGACATTCAAAAACTTCACACTCAAATTGCTGAAGAACTTGTAAAGAAATTCCAGGCGACTTTCCAAACCATCGAGTAGGGTACCGTGGTCCGCAAAAACCCTGATTTATTTCCAACTCAAGATATTTCATCGGAAGAGCCGTCTTGTCATGCCAATTTGCAGGATGCTCCGCTTGCAGTTCGCATGCGCCCTTCTTCTTTAGATGAAGTGATGGGACAAAAGCATTTACTGGGCGAGGGGAAATTGCTCCGTCGTACGATTCAGTCCGATCGCTGGACGTCCCTGATTTTTTATGGCCCGCCGGGAAGCGGCAAAACGTCTCTAGCTCAAATTATTTCCCGCGTCACCAAGGCGAGATTTGTTCCTCTCAATGCTGTTGCTTCGAATGTTCAAACTCTGCGAAGTGTTTTAGAACAGGCAAAAAAAATAAAAGCCCATTCGGGGGGACGGACCATTCTGTTTATCGATGAAATTCATCGATTTAATACGGCCCAACAGGATATTTTAATGCCGGACGTGGAGAATGGCGAAATCGTTTTAATTGGAGCGACGACCCATAACCCCTCGTTTGCAATCAATGGACCGCTTCTTTCACGTTCGCTGATTTTTGAACTTCGCCCGATTGAAGAAATTGATTTGATTCATCTTTTGAAGCGTGCGCTTCAAGATCCCGAGCGGGGATTTGGTAAGATGAAAATTAAAATCGAGGCAAAGGCGCTAACGCATCTGGCTAAAATGGCCTCCGGCGATGCGCGCCGGGCATTGAATGCACTTGAAGTCGGAGTTTTGACAACTCCGACTGACAAAGAGGGGATTATCCATTTCGATTTGAATGTTGCGGAAGAGTCCTGCCAAAGAAAAATTGTTTATTATGACAGCCAGGAAGATTATCACTATGATACCGTGAGTGCTTTCATTAAAAGTATGCGTGCATCAGATCCGGATGCTGCGATTTACTGGCTTGCGAAAATGCTTTATGCCGGTGAAGATCCTCGATTTATTATTCGCCGCATTTTGATTTTTGCCAGCGAAGATATTGGCAATGCGGACCCTCAAGCATTAATTCTTGCTTCCTCAGGATTGCAGGCGGTGGAAATGGTCGGTATGCCCGAATCACGCATTATCTTGGGGCATTTGGTGACTTATATGGCCCTTGCTCCAAAAAGCAAAGCGAGTTATGAAGCAATCAACCGTGCCATTGCGGACCTTGAAACCCAGAAGACCGAGGAAGTTCCTGAGCATCTTCGCGATAGCCATTATCCCGGCGCTAAGCACTTAGGGCACGGCAAAGGATACGGTCAAATCAATGAATATATACCTAAACAGGCGATTTATTACCAGCCTTCTGTGAGCGGTTTTGAAAAAATTCTTTCCGAGCGTTTAGCGAAGCTACGTAGCCTTAAATCTCCCACATAGTTTTGATAGCTAATACTATATAAAGAGTCTAATTATTCTATTAAAGATAGTTATAACTTATTATGCTATAATAAGTTATAAAAAGTATGTATTTTGATTAGACTTTTTTAAAATCATCATGTATCTTTAAATCATGAGTAAGCTCAGAGTAAGTACCAGGGAAATCGGTAGTGTGTATGTATTCGATTTAGAGGGAAGTCCTACCCAAGAAACCGTTCAAGAAGTTGCCTGGAAAATTCAACGCAGTATTCGTCGTCATCGTCTACAAAGGATTATTTTGAACCTTCAATTAGTGCCTTCCTTAGACCATTTGGGTCTTAGGAAATTAATCGCAGCTTGCATAAGGCCCAGACAAAGCTTGATTTACGGAGTTTCGCAGACTCTCGCCAATTTCCTCGAAGAGACCTATTTACCGCAAAATGTCCGTGTTTGTAATGATGAAAAGGACGTTACCGAGGATTTTGGGCCGTTTCTCCTCGAGAAAGAGAAAGAGAAGGAAATAGGCACGAGTAATGGGGAAGAGAAGCAAGATACAATTGGGTATAAGCTTGAAAGAAGGCGCAGCAAACGTATGCATGTGGCTATTCCCTTGGAATTAAGGATATTCAGTGAAGGACACGAACCACTAGTTACCCACGCTATTGCCACTAATATCAGTGAGGGAGGGCTTTTCGCCGAATATTTGGATCTCGAGACTGCCCAAAAACTTGAAGATTTTAACTCCTTAGTGGGAACCCGGCTTGAAATCCGCATCTTCCCAAGCGCTAATTTTCCGGAAGAATATCAGCTTGAAGGGGCTGTTGTCCGAAAAGAGCTCCGGAAAAAGCAATTAGGCTTGGCCGTCAAATTTTTAGCTAGTTAATCCAAATTTACAATTGACATCATTTTTACGCTGTGATATAAAATAGTTTACTTGGAGACCTTCTGGTCTCTAACTCACCTATAGAGGCTCTCGGCCAACACAGTTCCCCACTGGGCTGAGAGCCTCTTTTTTGTTTGGATAAACCGTGGACAAACTAATTTTTTGAAGGTAGTATCACTTTTTGTATGGACAAAGACATACGATTTTCAGAAAAACGCGTGGATGAAAATTTCAAGGAACAAGCAGCACGCGAAAAAGGTACCCCCACCGCTCAGCCGCGAAGGCCATCCGAACCTTCATCCGATGCGCGGCCTAATGCTTCATCGCAAAAAACCTCAAAAAATTTCCTAAATTTCGTGACTTCTCTTGGCTATCAGGCATTGATTCATCTGGGAGATATGCCGAATCCTGAAACAAACGAACGCGAACCGAACCTTCAAGCTGCCCGGGAAATTATCGATCTCTTGGCGGAAATCAAAATAAAGACCGAAGGAAATTTGAGCCCTGAAGAAGCCCGTTTTTTTGATTCTGTCCTTCCGGAATTACAGTTGAAATTTTCCCAGCTCGTATGAAACCTGCTGCCATCCGTGATATAGCCCTTAGAGTTCTTGTTAGCTTGGGAGCTGTTGGGCTTATCATTTATTTTCTTCACGATAAACTGGGAGAATCCCTAAATATTCTTCGCCATGATGTGCGCTGGGAAGGAGTTTTGTTCGCGGCCTTTCTTCAAATTATTGCGCTTGGCTTTTTAGCTGCAAGGCTGCGCTACGTTTTCCAAGTTCAAAAGATACATGTCACGTTTAAAGAATCTTTTTATTTGGGTATTGTGGCGCTTTTTTTTAATCTTTTTTTACCTTCTGCTGTCGGGGGCGACGTCGCCAAAGCCTATTATGCCTATAAGCATTCGGGTAAAAAAATGGAGTCAACGACTTCGGTTATCTTGGACCGCCTTATGGGATTTGCGGCCTTGATTCTTATGGCTCTAGCTGCGCTTGCAATAGCTCACGGCGATATTCATGATGCGCGGATCGATCATTTAGTCTATTTGGCGTTGGGGCTGATGGTTGTAACAATTTTATTTTTTGCGAGTAAGCGTTTTGCCCGTGTTTTTAGATTTCTTGCGATCTTGATTCCGTCGGAGAAGTGGAAAGAGCGCTTGGTTAATATTTATCACGCCATTCATAATTACCGGCACCATCGTGGAATTCTGGCTCTGTGCATCGGTCTTTCTTTTGTCGCGCAAATATTTTTTGTAATGATTCATTATTGCCTTGCGCGCAGTTTGGGTGTTGACGCTCCACTCGCTATTTTTTTTATGCTCGTTCCATTAGTTGCTATTATTAGCATGGCGCCTTCGATTGGGGGGTTAGGAGTGCGGGAAGCAGGCATTACTTATTTATTCGGCCGAATCATGCCGACGGAACACGCTTTGGCTCTTTCTCTTCTTGTCGATACTTTGCTTTACGGATTTAGTTTTCTTTCCGGGATTATCTTTGCCTTGAAAGGCGGTTTGAAACAAAAAGAATTTCGTGACATGGAGTCCATCCAATGAATCTTAATAAAGAATTGCTCGATACGCTTGCTTGTCCGGCCTGTCATGCTGAAGTCCGGCTCCAAAACGAAAAAATTGTCTGTCAAAATTCAAATTGCGGATTGCGGTTTCCTGTCAAAGAGGGAATTCCGGTCATGCTGATTGAAGAAGCCGAAAAGCCGGTCCAGTCTTGAGGACTCTATGAAAAAAATTCTTGTGATTCATGGTCCTAATCTCAATTTACTCGGACAACGGGAAGTGGATATTTACGGTCGTGTCACCATCAAGGATATCAATGCACCGGCTTATATTGGACAAGTTTCAGTATTTGGGACGGAAAGTTATATTTTAGGCATTCAAGGTCTTACATCCTCCATTTAAGGTCATTTTTCGACTAAAAATTGGGAATGATTTTGCTCCAATTTTTGATTAGCTTTATTGACAGGGGGCCTGGTTTAAGGTTTAATACCGGAGTTCGTTACATAGGGAGTCGAAGGATGAATCTCAAAGAAATTAAAGAAATGCTGCAGCTTATGGCTGAGCATGGTCTTTCTGAAATGGAAATTGAAAAGGATGGTTTAAAAATCCGCCTTCGCAAAGGTGCGGGGGGTGGGGTGACCACGGAGCAAATTCGGGATAAGCAATCAATGGCTATTCCTATGGCCTTTGAACCAACCGCTGGTTCTAATGCGGTTCCTTCGCAAACGGCTCCGGCTGCAAATGGCGGAACGCTTATCAAGTCTCCCATGGTCGGGACCTTTTATTCGTCGCCTGCTCCTGATCAACCGGTATATGTTAGCAATGGTTCCAGAGTTAATGAAGGAGACGTTCTTTGTATTATCGAAGCCATGAAACTGATGAACGAAATTAAAGCCGAAGTTTCTGGCACGATTATCGAAATCCTCGTCAAGAACGGTCAGCCTGTCGAATTTGACCAGCCGCTGTTCAAAATTCAAAAAGGATAGGGGCGGCGGTAAATCTTATGTTTTCCAAAATTTTGATTGCCAATCGCGGAGAGGTTGCCGTCCGCATCATCCGTGCCTGCCGTGAACTTGGGATACAAACTACGGCGGTTTTTTCAAAAGCAGATCGAAACTCTCTGCATGTAAAATTAGCGGATGATGCCATTTGCATCGGCGAAGCCCCATCTTCTGAAAGTTATCTCAACATTCCCGCATTAATTTCGGCGGCCGAAATCGCGGATGTGGAAGCGATTCATCCCGGTTATGGGTTTCTTGCTGAAAATGCTCACTTTGCCGAGATTTGTGAATCCTGTCAGATAAAATTTATCGGGCCCAAACCTGAAAGTATTCGAATGGCGGGCGATAAAAATCTTGCCCGTCAGGAAATGCGAAAAGCCGGAGTGCCGGTTATTCCCGGAAGTAAAGGTACGATTAAGGATCAGGAAGAGGCACTTCGCGTTGCCAAAAAGTTGGGTTATCCTGTAATTTGCAAAGCGGTGGCGGGCGGTGGAGGAAAAGGAATTAAATTTGCTCATAATGACGGTAAATTAATCAGCGCATTTTTGACCGCGCAGGCTGAAGCGGAAGCGGCTTTCGACAATCGCGAAGTCTATATTGAAAAAGCGGTTCAGGAACCGCGCCATATTGAAATTCAAATTTTAGCAGACAGCCGCGGGAATATTATTCATCTGGGTGAACGTGATTGCTCAGTCCAGCGCCGCCATCAAAAATTGATTGAGGAATCTCCGGCCCCGGGAATCAGCCAAAAATTGCGGCGCAAACTGGGTGAGGCAGCGATCAAGGCCGCGAAAGCCTTTAAATATGAAAATGCCGGGACGATTGAATTTCTTGTCGACGGTGAAGACAATTTCTATTTTATGGAAATGAACACCCGGCTTCAGGTAGAGCACCCGGTGACTGAAATGGTCACGGGCATCGATATTGTCAAAGAGCAGATTATGATTGCGTTTGGAGAAAAAGTCAGCATGACCCAGGATAAAGTTCAAATGCGGGGGCATGCCATGGAATGCCGGATTAATGCCGAAGATCCCGATAATCAATTTATGCCGAGTCCGGGTAAAATCGATACCTGGATTGTCCCTGGCGGGCCGCACATTCGAGTGGATAGCCACTGCTATGCGGGGTATTCGATTCCGCCTTATTATGATTCCATGATTGCTAAAATTATTGCCCACGGAGCTGACCGCCAGGAAACGATTTCGATTATGCTGCGTGCGTTGAAGGAAACGATCATTGGTCCGATCAAAACAACCGTCGCTCTTCATGAGAAAATTTTACACCGCCCCCGTTTCCGCCAGGGAGCGGTCAGAACAAATTTCATTGATACTCAGTTTTCCTCAGGTAAAATGGAGCCTATCTCCGAAGAAAAGGTAGGTTAAGGCCCGTGAAAGTCGTCAACGCATTCGTTCATCTGTTTACTATATTTACCTTTTTGACCTTGGGAAGTTTGCTGATTATTGTGGCTCTACATATTCTCTCCGTTGAAGATGCTGTCCTGAAAATTCATGAACTCTATTCCAGTCCCTGGAAATCGATTCAAACCGGAATGATTGGGCTTCTTTTGATTATGGTAGGACTGGCTTTTTCAAAAATCTTGGTTAAGCAGGGACGTGAAGCGGAAGCTTTGATTTTTCAAAGTGAAATCGGTCCGATGGTGGTTTCCGTGACCGCGATTGACGATGTTGTCAAAAAAGTGCTCAAGCGCTACCATCTCGTTAAGGAATCGAAAATTAAAACTCTCATTCACGGCCGCGATGTCGAAATTAAAATGCGTTTGACTCTTTGGGCGGGCGGACGTGTGGCCGATCTTCTGATGGAAATTCAAAATGAGGTCAAGTCGCGCGTTTCCAAACTTTTGGGTCCTGAAAATAAACTAGAAGTTACTTGTGATGTGCATCGAATCGAGGATCATGAAAACGAACTTGGCGGGACAGAATTTTTTCATGAATCTGCTTCGGCTCGCTAGATCGAAAGAGGAGGTAGTTTTTTCATGCAAAGAATAGGAATCTTAACTGGCGGTGGAGATTGCCCAGGGCTTAATCCTGTCATTCGCGCGGTGGTCAAACGCGCGCAGCTCGACAATTGGCAGGTCCTTGGTTTTCGCAATGGATGGAGGGGAATGATTGACGATGATTATATTATGTTGGATGCGCAATCTGTTTCCGGCATTCTTCCGAAAGGCGGGACGATTCTTGGCACTTCACGGACAAATCCCTGCAAAAAAGCTTCTGATTTAGAAAAAGTCCGCAGTACTTTTAATAAACACAATCTTAAAGCGCTTATTGCCGTGGGCGGCGAAGATACTTTGGGAGCGGCCTACAAACTTTTCCAAGAAGGCCTTAAAGTGGTTGGCGTTCCTAAAACGATTGATAACGATCTGAATGCCACGGATTACACTTTTGGCTATGACACAGCCTTGAATATCGCCATGGAATGCATTGATAGATTGCACACCACCGCGGAATCCCATAATCGTGTGATGGTGGCGGAAATTATGGGGCGGCATGCCGGCTGGATTGCGCTTGAAGCAGGAATTGCTGGCGGGGCCGATATTATTTTGATTCCTGAAATTCCCATCGATCTCGATCAGGTTTGTGATTTGATTAAAAAGCGCCATGCGCGCGGGAAGACATTCAGTATTATCGCCGTTGCCGAAGGGGCCCATCTAAAAGACCAAGGGTTGGTGGCCAACGACAAATTGGACCAGTTCGGACATATGCGCTTAGGCGGTATCGGACAATTTATTGGTACATTAATCGAACAAAGAACCGGTTATGAAACTCGTGTGACGGTTCTGGGACATATTCAGCGCGGCGGATCACCCTCCGCATTTGATCGGGTTCTTGGTACCAGATTCGGCGTGAAAGCTGTGGAATTGGTGAAGGCAGAAAAATTTGGTCATATGGTCAGTCTTCAAGGCCGTAATATTGTCGATGTATCGCTTGCCGAAGCCATTGGCCAGCTCAAAACTGTTCCGCCTGATCTTTACGAAATGGCCCAGCTCTTTTTTGGTTAAGAAGGGGATTATGGCAAATAAAACAATGACAGTTTCGATTAATGAAAATTTAGAATCCATTATTAAAGAACATCGCGAAGCAGTGGAGAATAGTTTTACGGATTCTCAGCTCGCGGTTCTTGAGAAGATTTCGCGGGAAATTCTCAAAGCATTTATGGCAGGCCATAAAATTCTTTTATGCGGGAATGGAGGAAGCGCCGCGGATGCTCAGCATATTGCTGCTGAATTTAT
>JACPXL010000043.1 GCA_016196555.1 Candidatus Omnitrophota bacterium
ACGCCGAGGCCGCGGCGCTGGCCGCGTGTATAATGAAAAAATCCGCGGTGCCGGCCCAGCACTTTTCCTTCGCGCGTGCGTATGTCGCCCGTCTCAGGCTCTTTTGCCTCTTCGGAATTTTTTCCGGCAAATTCGCGTTCGATAAAAGCGCCGTAGTCATTGCTCGGAATAAAACAAATTTCCTGAGAATCGGGTTTGTTCATCACGCAAAGATTTCTTTCTTTGGCCATATTTCGGATTTCAGCTTTGGCATAATGCCCGATGGGAAGAAAAAGAAATTCTAAAATGTCGCGGCCGAGAGGAAAGAGAACGTAAGACTGATCTTTACCGGGATCCACTCCCTCACGTATATAAAAAGCCCGGCTTGTTTCATCAAAAGCCACCTGCGCATAATGGCCGGTGGCAATATAGTCATAGCCAAGCTGGCGGCCGCGCTCAAGAAAAAGCCGGAATTTAATATGTTCGTTGCAGGCAATACAAGGATTGGGTGTGCGGCCTTTTAAATATTCCGAAGCAAAATAATCCACCACATATTTTTTGAAATTCTTTTCAAAATTAAAAACCCAATAAGGAATGTCGAGGCCCTCGGCCACATGGCGGGCATCTTCCACGCCGGAAAGGCCGCAGCAGGCACGGGTATTTCGGTCGGCGCATTCTCCGGAAGACCAAGTCCGTATCGTGGCACCGGCCACGTCATGGCCCTGTTCCTTTAATAAGGCCGCGGCCACCGAACTGTCCACGCCTCCGCTCATAGCGACAAGAATTTTCTTTTTTTCCATATAAGTCACGACTTTTTCTAAGGATTAAACCGCAGCAGGAGTGCCGGCAAGAATTTTATCGATTTGAATTCTTTCCTGAAAAATTTCTCTGAGTTTACCAAACCGGCAGCTTTCGACATTCAGCCCCTCGATTTCCGGCAGCCCCCCCAGAATCGGAACACCGCTTAAATCATGAATGACCTTTGGATTGGTCACTTCGGCAATAGAATAATTCACGGCCGGAATCCGGTTAAAAATAATACCGCGAATATCAAAGCCGCGGATCACCGCCGCATCCACCGTCAGAAGCGTGTGATTGATTGTCCCCAGTCCCGCGCGCGAGACAATCACCACCGGAAGACGAAATTCCCGGATGAGATTGGAAACAAAATAGTCTTTGGTCAGCGGAACCAGCAGGCCGCCGATTCCTTCCACAATGACGAAATCATAATGTTTGTGAAGCTCTTGATAAGCCTTATAAATTTTTTTGAGGTCGATATCTTTTTTTTCCACAATCGAGGCCACATGCGGGGACAGCGCATTCCGGAAACGGGACGGCGAAATAAGTGCCGGAAATTCGTTCTCAGCGGCTTCCATTAAAAAGGCGGCGTCCAAAGACACCAGCCGGTTGGGAACTCCCTGGCAATCTGTCGCCACGGGTTTCATCACACCCACTTTAATGCCGCGCGCCCGCAGAGCTAATGCCAGGCCGGCGGCCACCACGGTTTTCCCTGCACCCGTGTCGGTTCCCGTAATAAAAATTCCCGGCTTTGAAGAAGAAAACATCAAACTGTCTCCTGGATGGACTCGTAAGTAATATCGAGCAGTTCTTTCAATTCCTTTTTCTCCATGGCCAAAGGCGGCATCAGAACAATCACGGGACCAAGAGGACGAAGAATCGCGCCTTTTTCCCGGGCCTTTTGAATCACCCGGATTCCAATTTTTTCTTCCCAGCCGTAGGCTTCTTTGGTTTTTTTATTTTTTACCAGCTCAATGCCGACCATAAGGCCGGCCTGGCGAATATCACCCACTATGGGAAGATGATAAAAATTCCGGAGATTTTGTTTTAAGAATTCGACTTTCGCCGGAAGTTTTTCCAAAATCCGATTTTTTTCAAAAAGCTCAAGGCTTGCGCATGCTGCCCGCGCTGCCAGCGGATTGGCCGTATACGTATGCCCGTGAAAAAAAGCTTTGAATTCCGAATAAGGCCCTAAAAAGGCTTCGTAAATTTCTTCCGTGGCCAAAGTCGCGGCAAGGGGAAGATAGCCGCCGGTGATGCCTTTGGCCACAGTCATAAGATCGGGCGTCACTTTTTCGTGATCACTTGCGAACATTTTTCCGGTACGGCCGAAACCGGTCGCCACTTCGTCAAAAATGAGAAGGGTATTATATCGCTTTGTTAATTCCCGCGCACGGGAAATGTAGCCTGCGGGCTGATCAATCATCCCCGCCGCGCCCTGCATAAGGGGCTCCATAATAAGGGCCGCGACCTCATCCTTATGGAGACTTAAGACCTTTTCCATCTCAGCCAGGGATTCTTCCATGACTTTTTGGGGATTGTCCCCCGACGGCCAGCGGTACCGGTAAGGCGCGGGGGCACTGTAGGTTTCAAAAAGAAGCGGGCCGTAAATTTGATGAAACAACTCAATGCCGCCCACGCTGACGGACCCCAAGGTATCGCCGTGATAGGACTGCGTCAATTTCACAAATTTACTTTTTTTAGGGAATCCGCGCTGGCGCCAATATTGAAATGCCATTTTCAAGGCCACTTCTACGGCCGAGGACCCAGAGTCGGAATAAAAAACCCGCGTGAGTCCGCGTGGTGCAATGCGAATTAGTTTTTCGGCAAGTTCAATGGCCGGGACATTGGAAAGGCCTAAAAAAGTGGAGTGCGCGATTTTCTTTAACTGGTCTGAGACCGCCTTATCGATTTCAGGGACGCGGTGGCCGTGCACATTGCACCAGAGGGATGAAACGCCGTCTAAATATTTTTTACCGTGAATGTCTTCGAGATAAACGCCGTCGCCTTTTTCAATAATGAGAATGTCTTCCTCTTGCCAGTCCCTCATTTGAGTAAAGGGATGCCAGAGATAACGTTTGTCTTTGGCGGCGAGAGAATCTGTTTTAGGCAAACTCTGGGCGGGCGATTTTCTGGGTTTTTCTTTTACCTTTAGGCTGGGCATTTGGGGTTGTTACGGTAGGTTTTCACTTTGTCATCCCCGAATGCTTTAGTCGGGGATCAACGATTTAGATTCCCGCCAAAAGCATGCGGGAATGACAGATACTTTTAAAAACTGAGAACAGCATGGCTGTCATCTTTTCCAATCATGCAGCGAATGCGGTTTTTTCCCTCACGTTTTGCTTGATAAAGCGCGGCGTCGGCACGCATCAGAAATTGATTTCTATTCTCACCAGCCCGGTAGGAGGTCACTCCTGCGCTGAAGGTGGTGTCCAGCATTTCATTGGCTTGCAAAAGAATGCGGGACAAAAATTTTTCGGATTTCACAAGATCGGTATGAGGAAGCAGTACGCAAAACTCGTCGCCCCCGTAACGCGCCAGGCAATCGGCCGTGCGAATCGCGCTTTGCATGAGTTTGGAAAAACGCTGCAGCAATTCATCGCCGCGCTGATGACCGTATGTATCATTGAAAGATTTAAAATTATCCATGTCGACAAGGCAAAGAGTGAGCGGGAAATGATACCGGCCGGCACGGCGTATTTCGTCCTGAAGAATTTCTTCGAAACAATTGCGGTTAAAAATCTGCGTCAAGCCGTCATAAGTGGATTGTTTTTCGAGTTCCATCCATTTACGGCGGAGGCGTATCATCACAAGAAATTGCAGATAATTGATTGCCAGAAAACCCAAAAGAACCCCCAAAATGATAACGTCGGAAGGTTTACCGTGAGATGGAGTGCGCCCAAAAGCGGGAGTGACAAGATAGAGAAGTCCGAGAAGGGCGGCAAGATTAAGAAGGGCCGCGCTTTTTTGAATGGTGCCTTCCCAGCCGAAAAGGCGTCTGCCCTCATCTGCCAATTTCGAAAGCCGCTGCCGGGTAAATTTCATATTAAAGCTTCCTTTCGGGGGTAAAGAAAGATTTGCTCAATTCTAACACATAGTCTCAAAATTGCTAATCCAGGCCTTAAAAAGTCTGTTTCTTCTTCACCTTGGAAAATGCCTTTTTGAGGCTCTCAGCCAGCCGGGCTATGTCCCCATCCTGATGCAGAGAACTTATCGTAACCCTAAGCCTCGCCTTGCCTTTCGGCACGGTGGGATAGCGAATTGCAGGCACAAAAATCCCCTGTTCTAAAAGCTCTTGGGAGGCCCCTAAAGCCGCCTCTTCCCCCCCAAAAAAAATTGGGATTATAGGGGAATTTAAAGGCCCAATCTCTAATCCGGCCGAAATGAGGGCCTCATGGGTTTTTTGAACATTGCGCCATAGCCGCTGGCGAATAGCGGGCTCTTCACGCATCAATTTGAGGGCTTCAAGGGCCGAAGCGCAGAGAAGCGGCGGCAGCGAAGTCGCAAAAATAAAAGGCCGGGCAAAATTAATGAGATAGTCAACGAGAAGAGAATTCGCGGCGGCAAATCCGCCGAGACATCCAAAACCTTTAGAAAGCGTCCCTGCGATCCACCACCAGAAGCGCGCCGTATTTTTCTTTAATGCGTATTAATTCTTTCAAATCTGCGAGATCGCCGTCCATGCTGAAGACCGTATCGGAAACCAGGATTTTTTTGGAAAAGGAATCTGTTTTAGACAAAAGCTCTTCACAGCGTTCATAATTTTTGTGGGGAAAAACTCTTAACGAAGCCCCGGAAAGACGCGCGCCGTCAATCAAAGAAGCGTGACAGAACTTGTCCATTACGATTAAATCTTTTTCGCCGGCAAGCGCTGTCAGCACACCGAGATTGGCCAAATACCCTGCCGTGAAAACCAGCGCACGCTCCTTTTTTTTAAGCTGCGCAAGTTCGCGTTCTAATTGTTCATGGAGATCGGAAGTGCCGGAAATCAGGCGGGCGGCCCCGGATCCGACGCCGTATCGCTCGGCTGCGTTTTGCGCCGCCTCGATCACGCGCGGATGCTGGGAAAGACCGAGATAATCATTGCCGCAAAAAAGCAGAATTTCACGCCCCTCCAGCAAGGCTTTGGGACCGCGAAGAGATTTCAAAGAAAGAATGCGGCGATAGAGGTTTTTTTCTTTGAGTCCGGAAAGTTCTTCCTGCAAAAGATCGGTGAGCATTAAATTTTCCCGAGCCCTATGACCGCCACATGGCCGCCGAATCCCATGGAGACAGAAAGGGCACGCCTAATTTTCGCGGGTTTAGATTTGATCGGCGTATAATTCAAATCACAGGCCGGATCGGGTTTTTCCAAATGAATCGTGGGTGGAATAAATTCTTCTTCCATAGCAAGAAGCGAAGCAATGATTTCCACGGCTCCGGATGCACCGAGCATGTGCCCGGTCATGGATTTGGTGGAGCTCATCGGAATTTGATGCGCTCTTTTTCCAAGCGCCTTTTTTAATTCGCTGGTTTCATAAATATCGCCGGCATGAGTTCCGGTCCCGTGCAAATTAATATAATCGATTTCTTCCGGCCGAATAGACCCGCTGTGAAATAATTTTCCCAAAGTATGCGAGAGCGCGTCATCCGCCTCCTCAAATTTAATCAGGTCGCTTGTATGATTGCCGTAAGCTGAGCCTAAAATTTCTCCGTAAACTCTAACGCCCCGGGCCTTGGCGCTTTCTAAGGTTTCGAGAAATAAAATTCCCGCGCCTTCTCCGACCATAAAACCTTTGCGGCGTTTATCAAAAGGCCGTATGTCCTCGGGATCGAGCGCCTTCATATTATGATAGCCCGCCATCATCAAGGGCGTGATCGAAGCATCGGAAGCACCGGCAACACAATAATCCACAATCCCTTCGGAAACCATACGGGCACCTTCAATCACCGCGACCGTGCCGGTGGCGCAGGCAGCGACATAACATTTTGCCGGGCCGTTGATTTTCCAGCGTCTTGCAATCCACTGGGCAGCAAAATTGGGAACGGAATTGGCGTAAATTCTCGCACCAAGAATCGCGCTTGGATGTTTGAAGAAACGCTCTTTGAAGCGGTCAATCGTGTGCACTCCGCCTTTGCTTGAGCTGACGGAAATACCGATGCGGTAGGGGTCCACTTGAGGAATTTCGAAATAGGCATTTTGAATTGCTTCGCCGGCAGCGGCCACAGCATATTGAATAAACGGATCGAGCAAATGCGTGCCGTGCACACGAGCCTCGAAATTTTTTATTTCGAAAGCATTTTTGACAGGAAAACGGGAGGCGTCAAAACTTTGAATGGGACCCAGCCCCGAAAAACCTTCCTTTAAATTTTTACGGAAGGCAGTGATTCCGTTGCCGATAGGAGTCACTGCCCCAAGGCCGGTAACAACAACCCGTTTTTTCATGGATTAAACGGAAAGAAGAACTTTTTCGGTTTCGAGCACGCGGATAATTTTCTCGGCATTTTTACAAGCGCTCGCTTTGGGATCCAGATTCAAATCCACAATCCCTTCGCGGAATTCGTTTTTACCCACATTGACGATAAAAATCATGGAACGGTTCACCACTTCCTGGAGCATGCGCAGCTCTTCATCGTTCAAATTGCTGGCTGTGGCAAAGACGATCAGTCCCGCATCGAGAAAAATATGCGCCACTTCGCCCAGCCGGCGTACGTGTTCGTAACGGGAAGATTTATGCTTGGTTACATCGGCATCGAGACCGCGCAGAAGATTGCCGATCCCCAGAAAATAAGTTTTGGCATTTCTTTCAAAGAGGGCTTTTTCGGCCTCTTTGGCGATGGTCTTTTTATCCACGCCGATTTTGCCGGTCAAAAGAATCAATTTCGGCGTATGGCCGTACCGGGCTTCGCGCGCCTTGGAATCCACAATGCTGAAATCCCATTTCATTTCGCGCAGTTGGACCTGCTCGCGCACCTCGGCTTGTTCATCTTTGACAAGGGCCGTGATAATCCCGCCGCCCGCGATATCGTATTGGTCCACGATGACAAATCTTCCGGTGGCTTCAATATCCCCCGCCAAATCAAAGGCCACGGGCCAGGCTGATTCAAAAACGCATTCCGCCACGTCATGCCGGTCGATTTGTTTTTTGTTGGATTTATTGAGCTCGACCGCATCAATGCTCTTTTTAATTTGTTTGAGTTTTACCGGAATTTTGGAAGTTCCGATTTTGAGTTTGTATTCCTTGTCAAACACCATGGGGCTTTTCCCCATCCAAAAAAGCTTGCCCTCAAAAAGATAGCTGACAAGGGGCGCGTGGTCGCCCACTTTGCACATAATGTCGCCGCGGTTGATATAAATTTGCTCTTTGAGTGTGACTCCGGCAGAATTTCCGGCCGTAATTTTTTTGTGCCCGGGAGCGTTGAATGCTTCAATGGATTTAATTTCCGTGCGTTTATTCGAAGGAAGGAAAAGCACCTGATCTCCCACAGCCAGACTTCCCGATTCCACCCGGCCCGCCACAATACGGCGGTCATCGCCTGATTCTGTGAATTTATAAACCGCCTGGACCGGCATGCGAAAGGGCTTATTCTCTAAGCTCGGCGCTTTTTCGAAAGAATCCAAAACTTCCAAAACCGTATCGACCCTCGCCCATTCCATTTTCGAGGGATTTTTATCGGGCACAATCCCCACCCCTTCACGTGCGGCAATCGGAATAAAAATTTTGGGCTCAATTCCAATTTGTTTTAAAAATTTCCGGTATTCCTTTTCGATTTCACGAAAAGCCTGCTCGCTATAATTCACGAGGTCCATTTTGTTGACGCAAACCGCGATTTGGCGGATGCCCAGAAGGGACAAAAGATAGCCATGCCGCTTGGAGTTTTCCTGAACGCCTTCTTTGGCGTCGATGACAAGAAGCGCGGCTTCGGCACGTGCGGCACCTGAGACCATGTTTTTCAAAAACTCAATATGGCCGGGAGCATCAATGATAATGTATTCACGCTTTTTGCTTTTGAAAAAGCAGCGCGCTGTATCAATCGTAATTCCCTGGGCCTGTTCGTCTTTCAAAGCATCGAGGAGAAAAGCATATTCAAAAGGTTTGGCATTGCGCCGGCATTCGGCCTGCACCTGTTCGAGTTTGCCCTGAGGCAAAGACCCGGTGTCCGCCAAAAGCCTTCCCACAAGCGTGCTTTTGCCGTGGTCGACATGGCCGACAATCACAATATTCATTTTTTGATCTTTAGTTTTCATAGTCTTGTCATTCCCGCATGCCTTAGGCGGGAATCCGACGCCTGATCCCCGGCAAAAACATCCGGGGATGACATCCGTCACATATATCCTTCTTTTCTAAGGGTTTCCAAACCGCCGCCGTCTTCTTTGTCCTGGGCGCGACCGGAACGTTCGGCCACATTGGCAAATTTTCCGGTCTTTAATTCGGCCACGATTTCCTGAATGTTTTTCGCGGTAGATTCCACCGGGAAAGTGCAGGGATAGCATCCGAGCGACCGGTAGCGCTGGCCTTTGCCCTGATCAAAATAAAGCGGGACCACCGGAATTTTTTCCCGTTCAATATATTCCCAAATATCAAGCTCGGTCCAATCCAGCAGCGGATGAACGCGAATGTGCGTGCCGGGAGCAAAATCGGTTTTGAATTGATTCCAGAGTTCCGGCGGCTGATCGCCGATATTCCAGTCGCTGCGCTTGTCGCGCGGAGAAAAATATCTTTCTTTCGAACGGCTTCCCTCTTCGTCCGCACGAACGCCGACAATCACGCCGGTATAAGGCTCTTTATTTTCATCGAGCACGTATTTTTTAAGCTTGTGGTCCAGCCGGTAACGGGGCCATGCGCCGGACAAAGTATTTTTCAGCGCCTCGGTTTTGAGAAGTTTGCAGCAGGCAATGCGATCGATGGCGCCGTCGGGAAACGTTTGCTTGTCGGCGAGGGCCTGTTTGTTCTGGCCATAAACCATGTTGAGATTCCAGTCAAGTGCCAGCCGGTCACGATAGTCGATCATTTCCGGAATTTTATAGGCGGTATCGATATGAACCAGAGGGAATGGGACGTGATCAAAAAAAGCTTTGCGTGAAAGCCATAAAAGCACGGTGCTGTCTTTGCCGATGGACCAAAGCATGGCCAAATTTTTGAAATTGGCATAGGCCTCGCGCAGAATATAAACCGACTGGCTTTCAAGTTTGTCTAAATGATTCATGATTTGTCTCACCTAAAAATAGATGGGAATTATACCATAAAAACCAAATGACTTTCGAGCGGCCTTAAATCGAGGATTTGCTTTCTAAACTCTTATCGCCAAACGTTCTTCCAGCAAACGATTGTTCAGAAATTGCTCGCCATTCTTATGTTTATAAAACACATCCGCTAAATAACGGTCGTATTTATCGGATTTGGTGCTGGCAATCACAATATAAGGAACAATCTCAAGTTCGGATTCGACAAATTTCTTTGCCTGTTTTCCTTCAGGGGTGTCCATTTCAGGGGCGTTGATGCCGCGTAAACGGAGGTATTGCCGGGTCCATTCTCCGAAACCAAGATCAACTTGCACAAGTAAAGTATCCCCGTCTACCACGCGTTCAATATAAGCGTAATAGGTGAAAAGATTGGCGGCCGTTTTGCCGGGGGCTTTGACCAAACGATAAGTATCGCCGGACACCCATTCGGAAAGCGCGATGTCTCCTGCTTTCAAGTTTTCCGCGCCTTTCATAGCTGCTTCCCGGTAATTAGAAAATCCAAGATCGACACGCAAATTAATTTTCCCCAAATGAAGCTTTTCGTGTTTCACGAGCCGGTAGGCGTAAACTTCGCCTTTGATGGGGGTGAGCAGCTCCGGCGTTTTTTTAACCCACTCGCTATTATTTAATTTGTGAAAACTCATGTTGAATTTTTTGACTTCTGTTTCCAGCTCCCGGGATGTCCACTCCTGATTCTCCGCGCGTTCCGCCAATTGAAGCCGGGCCTTTTCGTCCGGGACTGCCAGCAGCGCGCGGAAATGGGCCCAAGAAAGTTGCCGCGCGGCAACTTTCTTGAAATGCTGGTTAAAACGCACGCAGCGATAAAGCAGGCTTTCATCGACATCCAAATCCCCGGCAAGCCTCTCCACAATCTGTTTATTGTAAGCAGCTCTCTCTTTCCCCTTAGGAGTGTTCCGCCAGATATATTCGTCAATGATTTTCCCGGTGTGCCAGTAGGTCCGGACTTTTTCCTGCTCAATTCTCTGCTGGCCAAGGAGCAAAGTTTGCCTGACCTTGTCTCTGAGGAGGGAATAAGAATGAATGTTCAGCGTTTTTTGTACTTTGACCATTTTAGGATTCCGGTTCAGCGGCTTTTAAATAGCCTTGAGAGGATTCTTCCAATTTGTAAACCACTGCATCGTCCCCAGTCCAATCCTTGCAAAGCAAAGCCGCCTGTTCAAGCACGATTTCCGTCGCTTTTTTCTCTTTATCCGGCGGATAACCGTATTTTCTCAAAATTCGTTTGACCATCACCCGCAGTTTGGCCTGCACACTTTCCTTGAGAGTCCAAACACGATGAAATGCCGCATCAAATCGAGCAAAGTTTTTTTATTGAACATTCCTTTTAAAAGCACTTCGATTTGAGGCATTGCTTTGGGAGCTTTCTCTGTGCCATCAATCGTTTTCCACGGCTGAAACCGTTCCCATTCCGAGGTAATGGTTCCGGCCTTGGCGTCAACCGTCACAAGCGCGAATGCGGTGCTTAAAAAAACAGCAGGAAAATGGATAAAGGAATAAAAAGCAGGTTTTTATCTTCAGGCGATTTCTTAAAGATGTTCTTTGTCACCACAATGCCCAAAGCCTGCCCGTATTCCTTCATAAAATATTTGATCGCCGCAAGGTCGTCCACCGTGTCCCGGTATTTAACTTCAATGGGTAAATACCGCTTTCCACCCACATGGACGACAAAATCCAGTTCGCGCCGGGCGTCTTTGTAAAAAGCGAGTTCAATCACGCCTTCAAACTGCCGGAGGGCATTGAATACCAGATTTTCGGCATAAAAACCCATAATGACCGGATCCTGCAAAACATTTTCATTCAGTTTTAAAATCGCGTTGCGCAAAGCCAAATCAACCAGATAGCATTTCACGCTACCCCGCCTGAACTTGAGGGGCCGTTTTGAAAACCGCGGCAGGGTTTTCACCAAATCCGTCATTTCCAGAAGCGGCAGGTATTTTTCAAGCATGGCGCGGCTGACGCCGATTCGCTGCGCTGACTTTTCAATATTAATTTCCTGCCCGGGCTGTTCGACCAGTGAAAGGTAGTAACTTTTAATTTTTTCCGGCTTGCGGAATTCGGTCGCGATCACAAGATCTTCAAAAATGACCTTCTGAACCTGGTTGTCGAAGAGATATTCCTGCCTCCTTACCATGTCTTTAATTTCCCACGCCTCTGGAAAACCGCCTTCGATAAAATAAGCGTTTAACTGCCGGTTCAACTCTTCAAACACCCGCCGGGATATGCTGAGAGGGCCGGCTTCCGAATCAATTGCTTTCCAATCGAGGATGGTATCCCGCTGCAATTTGCGCCCGAAGTCATGAGCCTGTTTGACAAAATCAAGCAGCTCTTGATCGTCCGATTTGTGAAAATAAACAAATTCCTTAAATGAAAAAGGCGAAAGGTGATTGTCTTTGATCCGTCCCAGCAAACTTTCGCGGCTTTTACGGAATATCGGGGAAGACGCAGAACCGGAAACAATAAACCGCGCCGAAAATCCCAAATCGTAATACTTTTTCAAGTAACGTTCCCAAAGTTCGAATTTTTGAATTTCATCAAGAAAAAAATAGACGGTTTTGTTTTTATGCGTCATGTCGGCCCATTTGATCAATTCATCAAAAAAACGCGGCCCAATATAGGGCTCCGCCATTAAGGGCTCATCAAAAGAAAAATAGATGATTTCGTCCGGTTTGGCATGATCGTCACGGATCAATGCCTGAATGACTTGCTTCAAAAGGGTGGTTTTACCGACCCGTCTCGGGCCGGTGATAGAAATAATTTGTTTGATGGATAAGAGGTCTTTATAAATTTTGTGGAAGATGGGGCGTTTAAAAATTTCCGTTTTAACGTCCCCGTTTTCCCACCAGGGATTATAAGGAGTAAGAATTTCCTTTACCGCCGGGATGCCGCTTAATTTATCTTTAGCCATATTTCCTCATGTAATTTTATGTAATATATATGTTACATAAAATTCTTATTTCTGCAAGTGTTTTTATTTAAATGGGTTATGGCGAAATTAAAGAATTTCGGCCCCCTTATAAGGGATACCCGAGCCCTTTAAGATTCTTTTTGATCTCGCCTTCCAGCTCATCGGATTTCTTGAACTGGCCGGAAAGTTTTCCGGTCAGCCGTTTCATTTTTTCTTCAAAGGCTTCAGGGTCTTCTTCCTGCTCTTCGGTCCCCACATAACGGCCGGGGGTAAGAATATAGCCGTGTTTTTGAATTTCTTCGAGTTTGGCGGATTTGCAGAATCCGGCGGTATCTTTATACACACCGGGATTCCCGCCTTCGCGGGAATGACGGCTGGAAGGAGTACCGCGCCAGGAATGATACGTTCCGGCAATCCTGGAAATTTCTTCAGCCGTCAGTTCGCGGTGTCGGCGGTCGATCATGACGCCCATATTGCGGGCATCGATAAACAAGGTTTCACCCCGGCGGTCACGATGCGTGCCTGTTTGTTTGGTCGGCACGTGATTTTTCTTATCGCGGGCAATAAACCAAAGGCAGACGGGAATCATGGTGTTGTAAAAAAGCTGGGAAGGCATGGCGATGATGCAATCCGCCAAATCCGCTTCAACGATATTTTTCCGGATTTCGCCTTCACCGGAAGTGTTGGAAGACATGGAACCGTTGGCCATGACAAAACCGGCGGTGCCTGCGGGAGAGAGATGATAAATGAAGTGCTGAATCCAGGCAAAGTTGGCGTTGCCGGCCGGAGGCACGCCGTATTTCCAGCGGGGATCCTCGCGCAGCATTTCGCCTTTCCAGTCGCTGTCATTAAAGGGCGGGTTGGCAATCACGAAATCCGCTTTCAAATCTTTGTGCGCATCCCTCAGGAAACTGCCTTCGTTGTTCCATGCGATATTGGCGTCAATGCCGCGTATCGCCAGATTCATTTTGCAAAGACGCCAGGTGGTTTGATTGGATTCCTGTCCGTAAATGGAAATATCGCCGATACGTCCATCGTGAGCTTCCACAAATTTTTCGCTCTGAACAAACATGCCGCCTGATCCGCAGCACGGATCAAACACCCGGCCTTTGTAGGGCTCCAGCATTTCGATAAGCAGTTCGACGACACTGCGGGCCGTATAAAACTGGCCGCCTTTTTTGCCTTCGGCATCGGCAAACTGGCCCAAAAAATATTCATAAACACGCCCAAGAATATCTTTGCTCCTGTTTTCTTTATCGCCCAGTCCGATGGTGCCGATTAAATCGATGAGCTCGCCGAGCCGCTGCTTGTCCAAAGCCGGACGCCCGTAATTTGTCGGAAGTACGCCTTTGAGCGAGGCATTGTCCCGCTCAATGGCGTCCATGGCAGAATCAATAATTTTCCCGACCGTCGGTTTTTTCGCATTATTCTGAATGTAATTCCATCTCGCGGCGGGAGGAACAAAGAAAACATTCTCGGCCCGATATTCATCCGAGTCTTCGGGATTCGCTCCTTTTGTCTTCGACAATTTTTCATAAAGTTCTTTGAAAGCATCGGAGATATATTTCAGGAAAATAAGCCCCAGCACCACGTGCTTGTATTCGGCGGCGTCCATATTGTTGCGGAGCTTGTCCGCCGTTTTCCAAAGCTTCTCCTCAAATCCAAGATTGGTGCCGTTGGAATTTTTTTCTTTTTTTTGATTTTTACTATCCGGCATAGACTGCTCCTTAGATTAAGCTCTTATATTTTTCTTGATTCAAAATGCAGGACTTGCCCGGTCACCTGCGTCATAGCATCGGAAGAAAGGTAAACCAAAAAATCCGCCACTTCATCGGGATTGGAAAATCGGCCGAGCGGGCTTAATTCTCGATTTTTCTCAATCACTTCCTGCGGAAGACTCTCCGTCATCTTCGACATCATAAATCCCGGATTCACCGCATTCACCAAAATCTGTCTTTTTCCCAATTCCTGGGCCAAAGATTTGCTCAGTCCGATAAGTCCGGCCTTGGACGCCGCATAATTAGAAATCCCGAACCCTCCTGTGATCGCCGCACGGCTTGTGATAAAAAAAATCTTGCTTGCGGCACCGTCACAAATGTCATCCCCGGATGCTTTAGCCGGGGATCCAGAATCTTGATTCCCGCCTAAAAATTGCGGGAATGACAACCCGCTTTTTTTCTTTTTTCTCCGGAATAAAAGCGGTAAAAGTTTTTTGGTCAAATAATAAGGCGCCCGAAGATTGACCGTCATCACAACGTCCCAATCCTCTTCGCTCATATTCTGAAGCGTATGATCGCGAATGGCGGCGGCGTTATGAACCAAAACATCCAAATGTTCGATTTTACTTTTAAGCCATGCGGTACATTCATCCATGGCCGGGATACTTGCTAAATCGAGCCGGAATATTTCGGCGCCCTGTTTTTGAAAATCCTCAGCGCAGGACTCATTTTCATGCCAGCTTAAAAAAACCCTGGCCCCCGCTTGCAGGGCCTTGGAAACAAAAGCGTGCCCCAAACGGCTGGTTCCGCCGGTGATAAAAACAGTTTTATTGAGGAGTGCGTTTGACGCTGTCACAACTTGCCGCGGAAACGGTTTCCGGAAGCTCCTGGGCGTTGGGGTTTTTTCGGGGTTTAAAGCCGGCGCGTTTGAGCATTTCAAAATCTGATTTGATGGGGTTTCCTTCGGTGGTGAGATAACCGCCGATAATCAGGCCGTTTGCTCCTCCTTTTAACGCCATTTCCTGATAAGTATTTCCAAGATTGATTTCGCGGCCGCCGGCCAATTTAATATTCGCCTTCGGATGAATGAAACGGAAAACCGCGATGGTTTTCACCATTTCCTGAGGATCGGGGGCCGGCACATTTTCCAGCGGAGTGCCGGGCCTCGGATTCAAAACATTCATCGGCAGGCAATGCGGCCCAAAAGGTTTTAATTCGAAAGCAAGTTTCACGCGGTCTTCACGTGTCTCGCCCATTCCAAGAATGCCGCCGGAGCAAATTTCTACATTGCCTTCCTGCAGCCATTTCATGGTTTCAAGGCGCTTATCATAAGTATGCGTGCTTACGATTTTGGGATAAAACTCGCGCGAACTCTGAAGATTATTATTAAAACGCCGCAGCCCCGCCTCTTTCAAACGCTCCACACGCTCGGGCGAAAGAAATCCAAGAGAACCATCAAGATTCATATTGGTTTCGGCTTTAAGGCGTTTGTAAATTTCGATGACTTCTTCGAATTCCTTATCGTTTAATTCCCCTCCACTCGTCACAATGCAAAAATTTACGGCACCCTTTTTTTCGAATTCTTTGGCGGCCTTCACCACTTCTTCAGGGGGCATCAGTTGATAACGATTCACGCGCGTATCAAAACGCACCGACTGGGAGCAAAATCCGCAGTCCTCGCCGCAAAGATAGCTTTTGGCGTTCACGAGAGAGCAAAGGCCGGGTTCATCCGAATTAAAATGAAAAGTGATTTCGCGCGCGGCATTAAGTAAAGCGTCCAAATCCGGGCCGTCTTGAATTTCGATTAGGCGCATGGCTTCTTCAAAAGTAGCTTCGGCTCCGCCCATCACACGCGATTTGAGATCTTCGATAAATTCTTTCATTATCCCTCGACAATATCGCCCAGCACGGACTCGACTTTGACGCCTTTATCGCGCAGCAATTTTTCTGCTTTTTCTATATTCTTCAAATCGCCTTCGAGTTCGACCGTGGCTTCGCCCGCTTCAGCCGTGATTTTGGCGCGGCGAATATTGAGAAGCAGATTATTGTCGCGGGCGGCCAAATACATCAGAGGTTCTTTGATTAGTTTTTGCGGAAAATAAAGATGAAAAGATTTTTTAGGCATATGAGGTTCTCCGGTGTCATTCCCGCGCGTTTCTGGCGGGAATCTATTTTGTTTGATCTATCATCCACCCGCAATGGCCGGAACAATGGAAATTTCATCGCCGTCTTTCAAAGGGGTTTCGTCTTGTTTGAGAAAACGTATGTCTTCTTCATTCAAATACACATTCACAAAACGGCGGATTTTTCCCTGCTCATCGCAAAGCCGTTCTTTGATGCCGGGAAATTGATTCTCTAATTCTTGAATTAGACTTTTGATATTTGCTGCTTTGACTTCCACTTCCGCTCTTTGCTGTGTGAGTTTTTGAAGCGGGGTTGGAATTCTGACTTTAACCGACATGATGCGTCTCCTTTTTTTCTTTTTGCATGACTTTTTCTTCGAATGCAGCAAGATTAGGCTCGATAAATTTTGCTTCGCCCACTGCCTGCTGAATGGCTTCCTGAGTTTTAAGGCCGTTTCCTGTAATGGCCAGCACCACGATTCCGTCTTTAGAAATTTTTCCTTCATCGATCAAACGTTTTGTCGAAGCCACGGTCACGCCGCCCGCGGTTTCGGTAAAAATGCCTTCGGTGCGCGCCAGAAGTTTTATTCCTTCGCGTATTTCTTCATCGCTGACAATGGCCGCCGATCCGCTCGAATCGCGAATCACATCCTTAGCATAATAGCCGTCGGCAGGATTTCCAATGGCCAGTGATTTGGCGATGGTTTGAGGTTTCACGGGTTTGATGACGTCACTCGCGGTCAAAACAGCGGTGGCAATCGGCGAACAGCCTTCAGGCTGAGCGCAATGAATTTTGGTCGTGAGTTTATTTTCCAAAAGTCCGAGCTTGTCGAATTCTTTAAGCGCTTTCCAAATTTTGGTGATGAGAGAACCGCTCGCGGCCGGGGCCACAATATGATCGGGCGCGCGCCATCCGAGCTGTTCGGCAATTTCAAAGCCCAGCGTTTTGGAACCTTCCGCATAATAAGCGCGTAAATTGATATTCACAAATCCCCAGCGGTATTTGGACGCGATTTCAGAACATAACCGGTTCACATCGTCGTAATTTCCATTCACCGCCACAAGATTCGGTGAATAAACCAGGGTCCCGACAATTTTTGCCTGTTCCAAATTGGCCGGAATAAAAATATACCGTTTAAACCCTGCCCATGCTGCATTCGCCGCCACAGAATTGGCAAGATTGCCGGTGGAAGCACAGGCCACCGTGTCAAAACCAAGTTCACGCGCGCGCGAAAGGGCAACCGCCACAACTCGGTCTTTAAAAGACCAGGTGGGATGGCAAACCGAATCATCTTTAATGTAGAGATTCTTAAGCCCCCACTCCTCACCAAGCCTATCGGCTTTGACAAGCGGCGTGAACCCCGAATAAAAACCCGCGGCGGGATCGCCGTCAATGGGCAGAAGGTCCCGGTACCGCCAAAGGCTTTTGGGACCTTTCTGGATTTTTTCGCGCGTCAGGGTTTTTTTAATGCCGTCATAATCGTAATGGACTTCGAGAGACCCGAAACAATATTCGCAGACATAAAGCGCCTGTTTTGGGTACTCGCGCGAACATTCACGACATCTGAGGCCTTTGACAAATGACATTAAAACCTTTCTAATCTCCCTGTCTTCCCCGAAATCTTTTGTCGGGGATCAGATTCCCGCCAAAAGCATGCGGGAATGACAGGATTGATATTTATTGTTTGAAAACTTCGTCCATACTGAGATATCTTTCTCCGGTGTCCGGGAAAATCGCCACCACCGTTTTGTCCGGCCCGAGCTCTTTGGCCACTTTAATCGCGGCCCAGCAGGCAGCGCCCGTGGAAATTCCGCCCAAAATTCCTTCTTTGGCGGCAAGGGCCAGCGAAGTTTGCCAAGCGTCTTGGTCTTCCACCGTAATTACTTCATCAATGATATTGCGGTTTAAAACTTCCGGAATAAAACCCGCGCCGATGCCTTGAATCTTATGTTTGCCCGGAGGATTGCCGGAAAGGACCGCGGAGTTTTTCGGTTCGAGTGCGATAATTTTTATTTTCGGATTTCTCTTTTTGAAAACTTCGCCGCAGCCGGTAATTGTGCCGCCGGTCCCGATTCCGGAAATAAAGGCGTCGAATTTACCGTCAAGCGCGTCCCAAATTTCTTCCGCTGTAGTTTCGCGGTGAATTTTAGGATTGGCCGGATTGGCAAACTGCTGAGGAATAAAACTGTTTTTTTCCTGTCCGGCAATTTCTTTGGCTTTGGCAATAGCGCCTTTCATGCCTTCTGCGCCCGGAGTCAAAACCAGTTCCGCGCCAAAACGCTTGAGAAGCTGGCGTCTTTCCACACTCATGGTGTCAGGCATGGTGAGAATCAGCCGGTAACCTTTCACGGCGCAAACCAGCGCGAGACCAATTCCGGTATTGCCGGAAGTCGGTTCTACAATAACACTGCTTTTATTAATCAGTCCTTTTTCTTCGGCGTCACGAATCATACTCAGGCAAATACGGTCTTTCACACTGTAGCCGGGGCTGAAGGATTCTAGTTTTCCATAAACCGTGGCTGAGCCCGGAGGGACCATTTTATTGATTTTGACCAGCGGAGTATTACAAATAAGCTCCAAAGCATTTTCTGCAACCAGCGGTTTGTTCTTTGATTTTACTTGTGTCGTCGCCATAAAGTCTCCTTTTACCCCACAGGGGTTATCCCTTTCGGGATTAAATGTTCGCCGAAATATCTTTCGGCGGTTCTTTTTCCTTTTCTTCTTTAGGTTTCAATTCTTTAAACGTATGAATACCGCATTCTTTTTTCGACATGCCCGCCCAACGCCCGGAGCGTTCATCGTCGCCGGTTTGTACCGGCTTCGTGCAGGGCCAGCAGCCGATGGAAAGATAGCCTTTTTCATAAAGCGGATGCTGAGGGATTTGATGTTCCTTTAAATACCACCAGGCATCGCGTGATGTGAAATTGGCCAGCGGACTAATTTTATAAATCCCGCCTTCATATTCTTCGATAATACGCACGGCTTTACGGAAATCCGTTTGATTGCGGCGGATTCCGCTCATCCATGCTTCATAATTTTTAAGGACCTCGTCCAAAGGCTCCACTTTATTAATCTGACAGCATAGATCCGGATTTTTTTCGTACGGCACTCCGGCGTAATCATTCACAACTTTGGCTTTACGCGCCGCATCCGCGCGTAGATCGATTACATTTTTAAGCCCGAAAAGTTTGACCAATTGGTCCCGGTACGCCAAAGTTTCCGGAAAATGATATCCGGTTTCGAGAAAAAGGACCGGCGTGCGCGGTTCGACCTGGCTCATCATATGAAGCAGCACACCGCTCTCCGGACCAAAAGAAGAAGTCATGGCAATGTGGCCGGAAAATTCCCCAAGCGCCCAGGCGATGATCTCCTGGGGTTTTTTGCTTTCGAATTCCGCATTTAATTTTTTCAGCTCGATTTTGTGCGCCAACATGCCATCCTTTCGTCATCCTGAACCGCCGACCCTCTGCGAGGGCAGTAAAAAGCACGAGGCGGTGAAGGATCTCGCAAGATTCTTCGTCCCAAAGGGACAGTCCCTGTGGGACGGCCTAAGCTTTGGCCTCAGAATGACCGATGCCTTATTTTATTCCGCAAACTTTCAACCATATCATAACTAAGCTCGATCCCGTCACCCATCCAGCCGAGATCCACGCCGGGTTTATTCGCCCCGTGAAAATCACTTCCCCCGGTCATCACCAAATCAAAACGCCGGGCCATTTTTTCAAAGAGCTTATTGTCTTCTGCGTTTTGACAACTATTATAAACCTCGATGGCTTCCAATCCTTCGTCCACCAAACGCGCAATTTCTTTTTCCAGTTTTTCAGGATCAAGCCTCATTTGCTTCGGATGGGCCACTGAAGCAATTCCGCCGGCCTGGCGAATCAAACTGATTGCGGTTTTACTTGAAAGCCGTCTTTTGTCCACATAACCCGGCTTTCCTTTAGAAAGATATTTCTCAAAAGCTTCCTCATGGGTTTTGACTATTCCCTTTTTAATCAGGGTCTTAGCAAAATGAGGCCGGCCCAATTGCTTGCCCGCCGGCATTTCACGAACGCCGTAAGCTTCATGAATCACTTCTTCCAGCGTGAGATCGAGACCAAAAGCTTGAAGCTTTTCAACGATTTGAGGATTTCTTTCGCGCCTTGCCTTTTGAACATCCTCAAAAGCATTTTTTAAAGCGGCGTCATTCTGATTAAGAAAGAACCCTAAAATATGCAAAGTCCCAGGATCAAATTGCGCGCTGATTTCCACGCCCGGGACAAGCTCAATTCCCTGCCGCCCGGCTTCTTGCAAACATTTTTCGAAACTGGACATCGTATCGTGGTCTGTTACCGAGACGCAGGCAAGGCCTTTTTCTTTGCAATAGCGAATGAGTTCTTCCGGCGTATACGACCCGTCCGAATGGGTCGTGTGCATGTGAAAATCAACCCGCTTCATGCCTTGGCTTTTGCGCCGAGGGTCAAATACCCCAACTCTTCAAGCCGCTGAATAATTTTCCCGGCGGACTGTTCCGCACTTTCTTTTTCCGTATCGCAAATAATTTCCGGCTTTAAAGGTTCTTCATAAGGATCATTAACACCGGTAAATCCTGAGATTTCTCCGGCGCGCGCTTTTTGATAAAGGCCTTTGACGTCGCGTTTTTCACAAGCTGCGGCAGAGGCTTTCACATAAACTTCCACAAAATTTCCAATGAGCCGGCGATTGGCATCGCGCGTTTCCCGGTAAGGAGAAACCGCGGAAGCAAGGGCAATCACCCCATTACGGGTGAGTAAATGACAAACAAATCCGATTCGCTTAATATTGATATCGCGGTCTTCTTTGGAAAAACCAAGCCCTTTGCTTAGATGGGTTCTGACCACATCGCCGTCCAGAAGCTCCACCTTCAAATTCCATTTCCGAAATTGCCTCTCGAGAATTCTCGCAATCGTGGATTTTCCTGAGCTTGGAAGGCCTGTCAGCCAGACGGTGGCCCCTTTTAAAATTCCGGCTCCCGGCTGTTCAAAAACGGATGGTGGCATTAAGTTCTATCTCGTTATTTTCCAATGACTTAGGAACGCCGTGTTGATCTTACCCGGCAGGAAATAGGAAAACAATATACTACTTTTCAAATAATCTGGCAACCCAAAGGGAAATCTCGAAAAGAGCCATAAGGGGGACCGCCAGGAGGACCTGAGTGGCCGGATCCGGAGACGGCGTCAGAACGGCGGACAATATAAATATAATCACGACCACGGCCCGTCTGGATTTAGCCAGGGTTTTTGTCCGAATAATGCCGAGTTTGACTAAACCGACAATAAAGACCGGAAAATCGAATAAAAAGCCAAAAGCCAGAAGCATGCCGGTCAGAAAAGAAAAATAGGGGCCGATGCCCAAAAGAGGTTTGAGATTTTCCGTTTGATAACTTAAGAGAAAGTGCAGGCCCCAGGGAACTACGAGGGTATAAGCAAAGGTCACTCCGATCAGAAAGAGAACAGTCGAGACCAAAATGAGCGGCAAAAAGACCTTTTTTTCTTTTTCATAAAGTCCGGGGGTGATGAAAAACCAAATTTGCGCCAGCAAAAAGGGCGAACTGACAACAACTCCCGTAAGGGCCGCGATTTTCAAATGCACCATAAAGGCTTCAAAGGGTTTTTGAAAAAACAGCTGGACGTTATTTTGTTCTTTTAATGGGAGGGAAAAAAATTCGATCAGAGGATTGGAGAAAAAATAAGCAACCGTACCGGCGACAGCAAAAAAAATGAGGGAAGCGAGGAGACGGCGCCTTAACTCTTCAAGGTGGGAAACAAAATCGGGCGACACACTCGCATCAAGCTTGGGCAAAAACTTCGCGCGCCACAATCCCGACAACTCCAAGCGCAACGGCATTTTCACCGAAGGCGGAAGGAATAATTTTGACTTGGCTGGAAGCTTCTTCCACGGCCCATTCTTTCACGGCCGATTTGATGGCATCAAGAAGCGGGGCCCCGCAATCTTCGATGCCGCCCCCGATGACCACAATTTCAGGATTGAAAAGATTGACGAGAAAAGCGATTTTTTTGCCTAAATCATTGCCGGCGCGTTCGACAACTTTCACGGCCACCGGGTCTTTTTCCTTCACTGCGCGCACAATATGTTTAAAATTAAGCTGAGAAAGGTCGCCGCCCACATAATCCTTAACGACTGATTTTTCTCCTTTTTCAAGGAATTCCCGCGTATAACGAATCATTCCAATATCCATTTCCCATCGGCCAAGCTGAGTGGCGATTTGCTGAGTATATTCTTGGGAAGCAGCTTTATAACTGACAATGCCAAGTTCTCCGGCTGCACCGGTTGCACCGCGATAAATTTCGCCGTTCACCAAAATTCCGCAGCCCACTCCTGAAAACATATAAAGCATATGGCGCACATCGCGGTCCAGGCCAAGCCATTTTTCGCCGAGCACTGCCGCATTGGCGTCATTTTCAACAAAGGTGGGAATATTAAGCCGTTTTTCAAACGTATCTTTAATCGAAAGACAAACCGACAAATCTTTTTGCCCCAGGCTTTGCGGCCATCGTATGGTTCTGCCGCGTTCGTCGATAATGCCGGGAACACCGACTCCCACTCCTACGATTTTAGTTTTATCGATCTCGGCCTTCTCAATAATTTCGGTGGCAAGGTCCACCATTTTTTCGATCACAAGTTCGGAATTTTCCGGCACCCGGTCGCGCTTGAGTTCCGAAATCACATTAATTTCTAAATCCACCAGCACGCCCACCGTGTTCAGCATATTGAGACCGACCCCGACGATATAACCCGCTTTCGGATTCAGTTCAACCAGCACCGGCTTGCGTCCGCCGGTGGATTCGTCAAGTTCCCCTTCAATCACCAATCCTTTTTTGATGTAGTGATTAACATAATTGGAAACTGTGACAATATTAAGTTCGGTGATTTTAGAAATATCGGTGCGGGAGATGGGACCGTTTTTGCGGATGACTTCGAGAATGGCTAAATTTTTACGCTCTTTATCGGTAAGAATGCGGTCCTTCAAAAGAATTTGTTTAATCATTCCCGCTCCTGCTAGCGCTTGTCTAATATTCTTTGAAAGTCTTTAATAACCCTAATAATCACGACATCGGGGGCATTGTAACGCCAATTAAGTCATTTGCAAAGAACTACTTATGTCTTGAAAAAACTTTCTTTCACTAATAAATCCTCGGCCTTTTTCCCCACCGAATCCTGATGAAACCTCTTTTGAATGGACCCTTTTTGAAGGTAATTACAAATGGCCACAAGGGTCATTCCTTGGTCCAGGGCGAGGTATTGATAATTGACCTTCTGGTTGACGAGATTCAGCGAATCGTAAAAACCGTACTCCCCGTACATATTAAAATCCAGAAAACGGATAATGTTTTCGACGGCGTCGTCTGGCAAAGAATCCAGTGCGAGAAAACTCACATGGGGCGTGACCACTCCCCGTTCCGGATATCCTTTAGCTCCTAATGTTTTAATTCCAAACTCCGAATATTTCCACTGCCGGCCGTTGGCCATGCTGGCAGGTGAAATTCCCCAGACGGGATATTTTTTTTCTTTAAGCGCGTAATCGCGGTGAATTTCCGTTGCCACACGATTATTCAGTCCAAGCCCTTTCGGCGCTAATTGAGTTTCGCGCATCACAAGAGTTGGCATTAAAAATTCAAAAAGCGATCCGCCCCAGCTGGGCACAAATTTTTTCCCCTGATATTGATAATAGCCCTGAAAGTAAGTGACGCCGTCCTGCATGGATTCGGTACCTTGAGGCTGCTGCGTCTGCCAGCGCCAGGCTTCCGGCGGGGTCCGGAAAAGAAACCACCAATGTTCGCGCCCAATATCGCCTTTGCCGATGGCATAAAAACTAGTGGCGCGCGCTTCGCTGGCCAAAAGTCCGTAATGATAAGAAAGAATGCTTCCGCGCACTCCGTCATAGCCAACGCTTAATTGATTATTGTCCGGGTCCAGAAAACGGGAAAAATCAAATTCATCGAGAAAACGGCTGGCCTGTTCTCCCAATTCTTGAGGAAATGCTTGGCGGACAACGACAAGGGAAATGGCCAGCCATCCGCTGTCCACGGTCGATACATAATCGCGCGTCACCGAAAGCCGGGTTGTTTCATAGAAATTATAAAAAAATCCATTCCAGCGTTTGAGCCGGCGCATGGTTTCAAAAATAGATTGAATATGGTCAATCGCCTGCTGGCGCCGGATAAATTTCAAATCAAAGGCAGCCACTGCAGCGAGCAAGTCCATGCTTATGTTGGTCGGGGAAGTATAATTGGCGGCAAGCGGTGCATCGCCCAGCCGTATATGGTCGACGATCAAATGAGTTTTTTTGTCGCTGGCTTGTTCAAAATATTTCCAGGTGTCCCGCGCGATTTCTCTCAAAAGGCCTCTTTTAGCAATTTTGGCCATTCGTTTAAGCTGGGCTTGGCGCTTGGCCTGAATCACCGTTTTCGGGAAACCTTTCAAATTGTCCCGATGGCTTTCAAATTCCACGTTGTTGTCACCGTAAAAAGCCAGCTCATCAATCCACATGTCTCCGACTAGCATAGAATTTTTGGCCTTAAGGATAATTGCGAGACTATGCAATTGATTGAGATCGAGGGTGTTAAAAATAGAAATAGGAATAATCACGTCACTCCAAGTGTGCTGGAGATCGGAACATTGCTCGGTAAAATCGTGCAGAACGGACCGGCCCCGCCAATCGGTGAGGGAAATACGCATCCGGCCGGTGAAAGATCCTGAATCTGTTTTGTGCCGGCATTTAAGCGCAAGGTACTGGGCTTGGCTGATGTCCAGTCGGTTCAAATCGCTTTTAATCGAAGCATATTCGTTGGGCTCCAAACGATAATTAATTTTCATGGAAAGCCCGCGATAATGCCCCCGGCCGTCATCTTTATCGATGTCATAATTGATTTTTCCGGCGTGCTCGGCTTCGCGGATCCAGCGGCCCCCCAAAAGATTTTTCCGTTCTCCCGAATTAAAATCATCGATGACTTTGAAATTCGGAGAACTTAAAAGGGATTTTGTCAGCGGCAGGGTCTGATAAACCGAAAGGGTTTTACGCGAAGGCGTGGAATAAACAACCGGCGGAGCGGAAGTCGTGGCGCAGGAGCTGAGAAAAAAAACGCCGGCAAAAAGAATCAGCAACTTTTTTGAAAAGTTTGGCATATTCTATTTGCCGGCGGATGAGATATCGTCATCCTGAGCGGTCCTAAAGGACTGCTTCGCCGAGCGAAGGATCTCGTAAGGGATTCTTCGGCCCTTTGGGCCTCAGAATGACGAAGTCAGGGTTTATCCTAATGTGACTTTTACGCGATGTTCACGACCATCACGAAACGCCGGAACGATATTACCGCTTTGTTTTTTGCCATCCACCATCACTTGCGCCACACCCATTCCCGTGTTTTTGGGATTTGTGACTTCAATATGATAAACGGTTCCACGGAAAAGACGTTTCATTTTAAATCCCGGCCAATTTTTTGGAATCACAGGATCCATCAAAAGGCCTTCTTTGACCGGACGAATGCCAAGACACCAATTCATCATCACCACCGCATACCAGGCTGCGGAGCCCGTGTACCAGCTCCATCCGCCGCGGCCAAAATGCGGAGAATCGGGTCCGTCCACGTTGCCCGGAGTCACATACGGTTCGGTGTAATAAAGATCCGGATCGAGTCCGCGCAAAGCCGGATTGAAACTTTTGTAAACTTCATAGGCTTTGTCTCCGCATCTCATCATGGCTTCAGCTTGAACCGCCCAAGTTCCGGCGTGAGTATAAAGCCCGCCGTTTTCGCGCACGGAAGGAGCATAGCGCGTGATGTAACCAATCGTTGGATCGGTTTGATGATAGGCCGGCGTCAAAAGAAGCGGGCCGTATTCACGGTATAAATGTTTAGCGGCTTGCGCCATGACCTGTTTGGAACGTTCTGCCGAAGAAACTCCGGTAATCACGGCCCAGGTTTGGCAATTGAGAAAGATTTTTCCCTGATCCTGGGTCTTGCTTCCGAGAGGACGTCCATCGTCGCGCGTAGCGCCGACATACCATTCTCCGTCCCAGCCGTGTTTATTGATGGCTTCTTTTAAGGCTTCTGCGCGTTTGAGATAATCCGCCGCGCGTTTTTTATCGCCGCGCGTTTCAATAATCGGCGCAATGCGCGTCAAAATGCCGTAGAGAAAATGCCCGAGCCAAATGGATTCCCCTTTCCATTTAATTCCGACGTGGCTTAAACCGTCATTCCAGTCGCATTCCCCCATTAAAGGAAGCCCGCGAGGCGAAATGCGGGTGAACACTTTATCGATGGCGCGAATCAAATGATCGTAAAGTGAACCTGTCGTCACCTCTTTGGTTTTGGGATCTGGCAAAAATTTAACTTTGGTGTCGAGAATCGCTTGATCATCCGTTTCGTCCAAATAATTCAACGTGATGAAATCAAGCCACAGCAAATCGTCGGAACAATGCGTGATGGCGCCCATGCTTGTGCCGTGATGCCACCAGTGATAAACCGTTCCGTCCGGAAATTGCTGCTCGGCATGAAGTAAAATTTGTTTTTTGGCGAGCTCCGGTTTGAGCGCAAAGAAAATCTGGCAATCCTGAAGCTGATCGCGAAAACCAAAACCGCCGCTTGATTGATAATAGCCGCAGCGCGCCCACAGCCTTCCGGAAATCGCCTGATATTTCATCCAGGTATTGGTCATGAAATTCAAAGAATCATCCGGTGTTTCAACCAGGGTAGCGTTAAGAAGCGCATCCCAAAAATTCTTGACCTTGGCGAGCTCTTGCGCGGTGGACTGAAGCGTAGAATATTTTTTAATGATTCGTACGGCTTCTTTGCGGGTTTTAGTCGTTCCCAAAGTAAAAACAACTGCTTTGGATTCTCCCGGCGCTAAATCCACATCGACTTGAAGACTGGCCGTCGAGTCTCCCCATTTCCCTTGGGTGTTATTGAGTTTCCCAGCGAGAACCGCTTTCGGATTGGTCATGTCCCCGTAACGGCCGAAGAAAGCTTCTTTATCTCCCTCATAAGCCACCGGCTTTATATTGGAAGAATGAAAGGCTTCGAGCGGCGATTCGGTCAGGCCGGTGGAAATAAATCCCGGCACAAGCGGAGCGCGCTTGAGTCCGTAAATCGTATTGTTTTTCGCGTCGATTTCGGTTTCGATAAATGTTTTTTGAAATTCACGATGCGTATCACCGGCATTGCCAAGGCACCATTCCAGATAAGTGAAGAGGCTGAGTTTTCTCGGACGTTTGCTTTCGTTGGTCAGCACCAATTGCCACACTTCAACCGGATCTTCACAGTCCACGAAAATAGTTTTTTCAATGGAAATGTTTTGATAACGGCTTTTTAAAACCGAGTACCCTTGGCCGTGACGGACTTCGTAAAAATCAAATTTGGGGCACATGGGTTTCCAAGTGGCCGACCAAACATCGCCGCTTTCTTTGTCGCGGACATAAATATATTTTCCCCAGCTGTCTTTAATCAAATCCTGGTCCCAGCGGGTAATGCGGGAAAGATTGGAATTGTCGCGCCAGGAAAATCCGGACCCAGTCTGTGTTTCGATCGTGCCGTAATCGCCGTTGCAAATCACATTGACCCACGGGCGAGGCGTATCAGGACGGGTGATCACATATTCGCGGCCGTCCGCCGTGAAATAGCCGTACGGAGACTGGAACTTTTTTTCTTTTTGCTTCAAAAAAGAATTTTTCATTTCTGATTTTTCGGTTTTTTGGATTTTTCTCACGGGTTTTGCTTTCGTTGTAGGCATTCTAAATTCCCTTTCTGGATTCTGATATCGATAAAAAAGATTAAAACGTTAAGAGCGCAATGCCGCATTGATCTCGGGCGCAACTTCCGCAACAACTTCTGCCGCTGTTTTCTTGCCGTTAAAAATCAAATCGAGCTTGGGCTGAAGATATTTTTCTTCGATTTCACGCCAGCGGGAGTCAAACGGACTGAAAACAATATGATTCACGGCTTCGTTCAGCATTTTTTTGTTCGCCGGAGGCGCCGGATCTTTGGCCCACGCTTCCCCCGTCGCAACGGAAATGCGGGACGGCTGGGCCAGACCGCGCTTGGCAAGTTCGGCCTGGCCGTTTGGGCCCGTCAAAGCTTTGATGACTTCCCATGCTTCTTTTTTATGTTTGGATGATTTCAAAATAGCATACCCGGACCCGCCGGAACCAAACGCACGATCTCCCGAGAGTCCCTTGGGAAACATCGCTACGTCCCAGTCGAAATTGTAACGGCGAAGTCCTGGCGTTTCCCAAATCCCTGAAAGAAACATTCCCAATCGGCCGCTTGAAAACATTAAATCCACTCCCATGCCGAGATTGGCAAGCGCCACGGGCGTGGGCATGACCTGATAAACATTAATGAGGTCCGCGTAAAATTGAAGTCCTTGAATACTTTTAGGATCATCGATGAGGGTTTTCTGGGGATTATTGACATCATCCACTAAGGCTCCCCCATTTCCATAAATGAAATCCTGCCAGGCCCAGCCGTAAAAACCGTATTGTATGGTGCGGCCCGTTTCGTCTTTCTTAGTCAGCTGCCGCGCTGCTTGAAGAAGCTCATTCCAAGTCCAGTCATCGGTCGGAAAAGGAATGCCGGCCTCTTTGAAAAGTTTCTTATTATAGAAAACACAAGCAAAAGGAGCGACGTCCCGCGGCACGGCGTAAAGTTTTCCCTTCACGCTAAACCGATTTAAAATGGAAGGGAAAAAATCTTCTTTGGAAAACGAAGCGTCCCCTTCCGTATAAGGCGTTAAATCTTCCAACACGCCTTTGCTCGCAAAAGTAACAAAATAATCCACTTCCGTCGCAATCACATCCGGCGCGGCACCTCCCGCAATGCGGGTCAGGATTTTGCTGTCATACCCCGTATAAGGAGTATGCTCAAAAACAATTTTGATTTCGGAATGCTGGGCTTGCCAATCACTGATGGAATTAGTGATAATTTTAATTTCTTCGGGACTTCCCCAAAAAGCCACCTTTACGGAAATCTTCCCGTCATCGGCTTTAGGTCCGCAGCCGGAAATGCTCAACAAAAAAATTAATACAGCCGCTATCGCTTGGGCCGGCTTCTTACTCATATCTTTCTTTTTCCGTTTTTTAGCCCGGTAAAAAACTGGGCGAGATTTAGAACGATATAATCTTTTGAAAAGTTTGGGAATTATATCACAAGAACTCTTGCTGTCAATATGTGATAAGAACGTTCAAACTTAGTTATCTGCCGAATACGGCTTGGGTTAACTACGCTTTTGGAAGTTTGATCTTCTCCAGAATACGGTCGAGATCGTCCAAAGAAAAATAATGAATTTCAAGCCTTCCCTGTTTCATATTTTTTCTCGGATAAATCTTGACCTGTGTCCCAAAATGTTCGACCAGACGATGTTCCAAATCCACAATTTCGGGCTTCAAATTCCGGGCGTTCTTGGGCTTTCGGCGATGGGCATTGCTCCGGGTCACAATGGCTTCGACTTGGCGCACGGAAAGATTTTCTTCCGCAATGCGCCGTGCCATTTGCCGCTGATGTTCAGGACTTGGAAGGCCGAGAATGGCCCGCGCATGTCCGCCGGTCAATTGACCCGTTTGTATTTTTTCAATGACCTCTTCCGGAAGTCTTAAAAGCCTCAAGGCATTGGTGACGGTCACTCGATTTTTGCCTACTCTTTTGGCGATTTCTTCCTGAGAAAAAAGCCGGTTTTCCATTAATTTTTGATAAGCTTGAGCTTCTTCTACCGCATTTAAATCCTGTCTTTGAATATTTTCGATCAAGGCCCATTCGAGAAAATCATCCTGGGCAATATCCTTAATGATAGCTGGAATTTCTTTCAGGCCGCATAAAAGCGAGGCCCGCAAACGCCGCTCGCCGCAAACTAATTCATAAAGATTTCTTCCCTCTTCAGTTCCGGTTTTTTTAACAATCACCGGCTGAAGCACTCCCTTTTCCCGAATCGAAGCGGCAAGTTCTTCAATTGCCTCGGGAGCAAATTCCTGGCGCGGCTGATCGTGATTGGGACGTATATCCCCAATAGGAATCAGCTGAAAAGCGCTTTCGGGAATAGAAAAAGCGTTTTTCTTTTCGGTGGAAGAAGTGATTGGTTCCGGTTTTGATGGCTGCAAATAACTATCGGGAATAAGTGCGCTCAACCCTTTGCCTAATGCTTTTTTCATACTGGATTTGCCTCCGAGGCTTGAACATTCACAGAATTAAATTTCTGATCCGGCTTTCCGGATTCATTTTTTGTTGAAAATCTTTGAATAAATTCTTTGCTCACTTCACGATAACCGATGGATCCTCGATTGTTCGGATCATATAAAACTGCGGGAATGCCGAAACTCGGCGCTTCCGAAAGTTTGACGGATCGCGGGATCACCGCCGTGAAAACTTTTTCTTTAAAATAATTTCTGACTTCCTCAATTACCTGCTGCGTTAAATTCGTTCTAAAATCCGCCATCGTTAAAATCACGCCGCCAATTCCCAAATCCGAATTCAAATTTTTTCGCACAAGTTCATAAGCATGCAAAAGCTGGCCTAAGCCTTCCAAAGCGTAGTATTCACATTGCAGCGGGATAATGATGTAATTACTTGCTACTAAAGAGTTTATGGTGATAAGACCAAGCGACGGCGGGCAATCGATGAAAATAAAATCATAGTCCCCCGATATTTTTTGCAGCTGTTCTTTCAGAACAAATTCCCGGTTTTGATGCTGAATCAATTCCAGCTCAGCACCTGAAAGATCGGTATTGGAAGGAATTAAAAAGAGATTGGGAACTTTGGTTTCTTTAATCAGATTTTTGGGATCAGACTTTTCCACAATCAGTTGATAAGTTGTGGATTCTATATTTGGCTTTTCTTCTCCAACTCCGCTTGTAGCATTAGCTTGAGCATCCATATCGACAATCAAAACCTTATGGCCTTCTTTAGCCAATAAAGCAGCAAGATTGACTACGGATGTGGTTTTCCCAACCCCGCCTTTTTGATTACAAAAGGAAAATACTGGGCTCACGATAAGGCTCCTTTGAAGTATGTTTCACGTGAAACAATGCGATTTCTTTAAGCAGTATTTTACATAAGAAGAAATGAAAAACAAGTCCAATATTTAATGTTTCACGTGAAACTTATTGTTCTTTGGCTAATTTTTCCAAGAAAACGGCAATAAGGGAAAGATCGCAGCTGGAGATGCCGGGTATCCTGGATGCCTGGCCAATTGACTTCGGTTTAATCTTGGCGAGTTTTTCGCTGGCTTCCCGGCTGATGCCGGTAATTTTTTGATATTCCACCGAATCCGGAATTATTCTCTTTTCAAGTTTTCTGAAACGCTGCACGTCTGCCATTTGGCGGGAAATATAGCCTTCATATTTTATCTCGGATTCGATTCTATGAATCATCTCTCGGTCACCTATACTATGTGAGTATAACTTATTATTTATAAGATACTTATAATCTATATCTGGTCTTTTTAAATAAGTCCCGAGAGACCCGTTTTCGAAGGTAATAGATTTCAATTTTTTGATCTCGGCTTGTATGCTTTCGCATTTTTCTACCGTCATTTGATAAACCTCTTGGGGGATAAGTCCAAATCCCAATCCGTATTTCATAAGGCGCTCGTCCGCATTGTCCTGGCGAAGTAAAAG
>JACPXL010000036.1 GCA_016196555.1 Candidatus Omnitrophota bacterium
GAGAATGAGGCGAATGTCCTTTTCTTTTATAAGGCCGATGAGCGCATTCATATGTTTTGCGGTCGGAGGAATTCCGCGGTTGGGCTCCACGAATCCCTCGATCTTCAATCCAAAACGCTCGGCAAAATAAGGCCAACTATTATGATAGGCAATGACCGGGACATTTTGATAAGGCTTCATCTCTTCCCGCCATTTTTCGATATGCGCGTCGATTTTCTTGATCAACTGACCGGCATTAGCAGAGAAAAATGCGGCGTGTTCAGGAAATAATCCGGCGAGCCCATCGGCAATATTTTTGACCATAATTTTTCCGTTTTCAGGGTCATGCCAGTAATGGGGATTCCCATAAAGATGAATGTCCCCTTGCGCCCTTGAAAGAGACTTGGGAATTTCCAAAAGCGGAATTCCCTTGGCGGCGTCAATGGAACCGGCTGCATTTCCGAGAAAGCCGGGATTGCCCGCCGCAGTCAAAAGCGGCGCGCGCCAAGCTTCCAAATCCAAACCGCCGTGAATAAAAACACCGGCTTTTTTCACCATCAAAACATCCTTGGGAGTCGGGGCGTAAAAATGAATGTCCCGTTTGGGAGACGCCACGGCATAAACGAAAACCTTGTCTTGCGCAATTTCGGCGGCCATATTCGCAATAGTCGTGGTGGTCGCAACAATTCGGATTTTTTCTGTCGAGGCCAAAAGGCTGGGGTGATGAATTCCTCCCATTACGAAAACAAAAACAAATGGTACCAGGCACCTAAGGTACCTGGTACCTTCTGGTTTTTCTAATTCAGAATTTTTCATGGGTATTTCCTCTTTTTTATTTTATTGAACGGGGTGCTTGTCGACGCCGATCAAAACATTTGCCTTTAGGAAAATGGCATTGTCTGATTTGGCATCAGCCCCGGCTGGGTCCGTGTGAGTAAACTGAAGACGGAAATTGGCAAATTCACTCTGCCAAAAGGTCAGATAAGGAGAAATCGCCGTCGTCCGGATATGTTCGCCGGCAACATCAAGGGGCTCGAGATAGTCAAATCGCACTCCCATGCTGAATTTTCGGGAAAACCGGTAATCGACAAGCGAATAAAATCCCCAGGGATTATCATTGGGATGAACCAGAGTACTCCGGTTCTGGAAGTAAAATTCATTCTGGAACTTTGCCGTTTTGCCTTCCGGCAAGAACCAATTGAAAGTCGCATCGGCCCCGTAAACTTTAACTCCGTAACGGTCCTGACCTCTGCCCGGACGCGCGAGTGTTCCGGTTCCAGTTCCATCGTCAATGGGAATATTTTCGTCGCCGAACATCGTCGTCCAGCCGAGCTCAAGATTAGTGTCCTTGGTCGGTTCAAAAAAACTCTTCAAGTGAGTGTTAAAAATGGGACGCCGTGAAACGCCGGAAAAACTGTTTCCGTTATTTCCCCGCAAAACTTCCCCCGTGATTTCCAAGGGAATCTCCAGCGGATTGGGAATGTTATGAACGAGCCGCGCACCCGATGAGGCCAGCCCTTCTTCGCCAAAAAAGTCCCGGATGACAATGGGATAATCAACCGTATCCAAAAATTCGCCGTGGAGGAGATTTTGTTTGCCGATTTTGGGACGGAATTTCCCAATCTGCCCGCGAAAACCAAACGGCAATCCCCAGTGAGAGTAATAGCCTTCCTCAATTTCGACATTTTGCGCTTCGAGGGCATCGTTAAAGGCAATGACAGCGTCGAATCGGGAATAAGGATCAACGTAATGGCCGAAATTAAGCTCAAGCTCTTGGAGGGTAATTGTATCGTTCCCCTCGGCATCAGCGGATTCCTCGGTCAATTTTGCTTGCACAATTCCAACCACCCCAATTTCGGGATTAAATCCTTGAGAAAACCCAAAAAGGCTGGGCGCCTGAGCAGGTACCACAGCGGAGGTAGGTCCCGCGGCAGTTTGAGGAGAAGCAATGGAGCGATCGGAGCTAGGCAAGCCATGTTCTTTTAATGCCTTAATCTCAATCGCCTGCTGCAGTAAGACTTCATTTTGATTTTGAACAGCCGCTTGCAAGGCCTGAACCGTTTTTTGCAAATCGGCCATGTTTTGCTGAATGCTTTGAAGCAGAAGATCATTGGCAAAGGCATCGGTTCCGGCAAGAAATAATGAGAGAAATAATAAAGATAAAATGCGTTTCATCGAACACACTCCTTTTCTGAAATTAAAATTAAAACGTCAAAAGGTACCTGGTACCTTTTGGTTTTCTTGACAAAATTTCAGGAAAGGAAAGGCGGCGCGCGATTAGCGAGAGAGGAACTTTGAAGAAGAGAAAAAAACTTTTCGCAAGCTTGAAAATGTAAGCGTTTAGGCTGCCCGAGGATAAAAAAAAGTGTAACAAACCCCACAAAGGCAATCATGAACTGCGAAACCAGGCGGCAGACCGGACATTCATGGACTTGAGAGGCCCCCTCATGATGATGGGAAAGAATGGCCGCAAGTCCCGCCGCAAAAATAACGGCAAGCACAAAACAAAAAAGCCTATTTTCTCGAATTCTCTGGAGTATCATGATTTACCTCTGAACGCCGCAATTAAATCATATAACAACACAACCGTCAATCCTTTACCGGCAAGAGGAAGGATCTTTTCAGCCACTTCTCAATCTCAACCGCAAAAAAAACGGCCGAAGCGGCGGCTAAGCATACGGCTAATTCCAAAGCCGTAAGAGGCTGCGTCTTAAAAACATTATTGAGTATGGGAATGTAAAGCGTTGCCATTTGAAGAAGAAAAGTCACGATCACCGCGGCGAGGAGCGGTTTATTGGAAAAAAGTCCTTGGGTAAAAAGCGATTCGTGTTCGGAGCGGATCGCGAGCACATGAGCAAGCTGAGAGATGCAAACGAGGGTGAAGATAAAAGATTGGCAATGGGCAAGATTGTGCTCCATCAAAATGGCTTCACAAGCAAGTGTCAAAGCCGCCATAAAAATGCCTACCCAAATGACATGAATGCCAAGGCCGTGGGCAAAGACGCCTTCTTGCGGAGGCCGTGGAGGACGCTCCATAACATTTTTTTCTGCCGGCTCAGCGGCAAGGGCGAGTCCCGGAAGCCCATCGGTCAAAAGATTGATCCATAAAATTTGAATGGGAAGAAGCGGAATCGGAAGGCCTAAAAAAGGAGCAAGAAAAATAATCCAAACCTCGGCAGAGTTTGTCGTCACACCGTAGCGGATAAATCTGCGCATATTGTCATAAATCCTTCTTCCTTCTTTCACCGCGCGAACAATGGTCGCAAAGTTATCGTCCAGAAGAATCATCGAGCTTGCTTCTTTTGCGACATCAGTACCTGTTACTCCCATCGCAACGCCGATATCCGCCCGCTTCAAGGCCGGAGCATCATTGACTCCATCGCCTGTCATGGCCACAAATTCTCCGCGGTCTTGCAAGGCAGTGACAATTTTAAGCTTTTGATCCGGAGAAACCCTGGCATAAACCCGGATTTTTTCAACCCGCGCTTCATAATCCTCCAAAGGAATTTGCGAAAGCTCGGTTCCGGTCATGACACTTTCATCGCCATTTAATATCCCCAGCCGTCTGGCAATCGCTCGAGCCGTATTGGGATGATCGCCCGTAATCATCACTGGCACGATGCCGGCGGCCCTGCACATATCGACAGCCGTACGGGCCTCTTCTCTCGGCGGATCCATAATCCCGACAAATCCAAGAAGCGTGAGATTATTTTCAACATGATCGTGATCCATTTTTGCCGGCAAACTGTCCCAATTTCTTACGGCTAACGCAAGTACCCGCAATCCGTCACCGGCCATTTTTTCGGAAATCGCGAGAAGCTTTTTATTTTCGATAGGAGAAACTCCGGCAGACGTTAAGGCGTTGGCTGATTTCCCCAAAATGATTTCAACCGCCCCTTTTGTGAATGCCGTAAAACCGCCGGCGGAATTTTTGTGAAACGTGGTCATGCATTTGCGCTCCGAATCAAAAGGAAGCTCAGCCACCCGCGGCGTGGATTTTTCAAGTTTTTCTTTTTCAATCCCGCTTTCTTTGGCGGCTTCATAAAGCGCGGCCTCCGTGGGGTCTCCGACGGTCGTGCAGGAATCACCGGTACAAGCATCATTACAAAGAGCCATGGCCTTCAAGAATTCATTCCAGGGAGGTTTTGACAAAGGCTTGTGCTCCACGCTGCCATCGCAATAAAGTTCCTCGGCCCGCATACGATTCATTGTGAGCGTTCCGGTTTTATCGGTGCAGATATAGGTTACGGAGCCAAGGGTTTCTACCGCGGGAAGTTTTCGCACCAGCGCTTTTTTTTGCGCCATTTTTTTTGCGCCTAGGGCAAGAGAAATCGTGACGACTGCGGGAAGGGCTTCAGGAATGGCGGCAACGGCCAGGCTGACAGCAGTCATAAACATAAGAAGCGGGGCTTCGCCGCGAATAATTCCCGCAATAAATATGATGGCGCAAATCGAGAGGACGGTGATAGAAAGACGCTTGCCAAATTTAGCGAGGCGTTTCTGCAGAGGCGTTTTAACTTCTTCGGCGCTTTGAAGCAGGGCCGCAATCTTGCCGAACTCGGTACTCATTCCCGTTGCGACCACAATGCCGGTTCCCCGCCCGTAAGTTACTATCGTTCCTTTATAGGCCATATTTCGCCGGTCTCCCAAGGGAATATCTTCTCTTTCGATCGGCGCCACAATCTTTTCAACCGGAACCGATTCTCCCGTGAGAGCGGCTTCATCGGCTCGAAGCCGAGCCGCCTCAATAAGCCGGAGGTCCGCCGGCACAATCCTTCCGGCTTCGAGCAATACCGTATCGCCGGGGACAAGCTCGGCGGCGGAAATCACAACGCTTTTTCCTTCACGCAAAACCGTGGCAGTCGGTGCCGCCATGGCCTTAAGCGCTTCCATGGCTTTTTCGGCCCGGTATTCCTGCACAAAGCCAATCACGGCATTTAAAAAAAGAATCGCCGCAATGACGATCGTATCCTTGACATCCCCCACCAGCCCGGAAACAATCGCCGCGGCAAGGAGAACCAGGATCATGAAGTCCGTGAACTGTCCTAAAAACATACCGACGGCGGTACGCTTCTTGCCGGAGATAAGTACATTAGGACCGAATCGAGCGAGACGATTTTGCGCCTCCCCTTTTTCAAGACCCGAGGACGATCCTTTAAGAATGTCCAAAACTTCCGGCACGGACAGAAAATGCCAGAGTTTATTCTCGACTCGATTCAACAGACCTTCGGTCATTAAGAAATCCCTTCGGATATAAAAGTCTTAATTTATTTTTTGCGTATCACTTCGACGGAACAATGCGCCATTGGGGATTTATTTGCTGTGCTCGTAGCGGATATAAGCCATGAGCGCCTTCATCTCCTGGCTGTCTTCGCGAATGGCCTGGCCTTTGGATTTTTCGGTGATGTGTTTATTGATAATCACCGGCAGCTTGTCGCCGAGTTTCTCAACCGAGGATTTTTTAATCGCCTTTTCCTGCTTATGGCAAAGGATACAGGCAAATTTTACCTTGAGGCCTTCTTTTTGATTAAACAGTTCACGCCCTTGAGTGATTAGTTCGGGGGAAGGTTTGTCGGCCGGGACATTTTCGGCCCAGAGAAAAAAACCGAAAGCCGCGGAAAGAAGAAGACTGAATAAAGATATTTTTAAAAACCGCATTAGGCCTCCTCTTATCTTAAGCCCAGTTTAATTTTGTTTTGATGCCGATTTGATTGGCATTGTAATTGCCGGAATCCACCTGCCCGTTGGCTGCATAACGGTAAAAGGCATATTGCAATTCAAGGCTGATCAGCTTGGTAATATCCCAGTTGATTCCCGTGGAAAGGTTGAGCTGATGATACGCGGCTCCGAGCGGAAGACCTGCCGCAGTAAAATCATTGAAGTTACTGGCCACAGAATATTCCAGATTGTTGATTAAACTCACCGACGGGGTCAAATTGTAATTGAGATTCATAAACCAGGTCAAAAGATTGGCTTGAAACCGAGGCGTGTTTGCATCGCTACTATAACGTGCGGGTGTTTCGACCCACGCGTATTGAGGCGAAACTCCCGTGACGATCAACAAATCCTTGACCGGCTGAAGTGTGGCATCAAAGACAAAAATATGGGAATTCATCTCTGTGCCGACACTGGCTAAATCTTCGGTCCTGGCCATGTAATTTCGAATTTGATAATGATACCGGATCGAAGGCCGGAACCAGCGCGTGGGTTTTAAGGTAAGACGCGTAGCCATTTCTTCGGTTTGAATATTCAGCGCATCGAAAAAGGCGGATTTGGCCGCTGTAGCTCCGGGCTGCGTTTCTCTTTTGTCCTCATAATCACTATTACTCCGATTGAGCCGGAAATGCGTGGTCAGATTGGCCCAGTGTGCGGGCACCCACTGTCCCCCGATTGTCCAAATGCCGCGGCTTACATAAGTAATCGTTTCACGGCCGAAAATTTCATTGGCATTCGCAGCAGACTGGCCGGCTTGGCTGTTGCGGTCTTCGCTCAGCCAATTCCGCACTTGTTCGAATTCAAAATCATTGTAAAGCGCGGTTTTCGGAATGCCCGTATAACGCAGTGAAATTCCCTCACCTATTTTGCCGACTTTGTCTTCGGTACGGGAAAGTTCCGTGGTGTTGATAATTCCGTCCGGCGTTCCGAGTGTCGTGTCGGACGGATAACTCGAATTGCCGGACCGGTTCATAATTTCGGTGCGGACATTGGTCGTAATGCTGAGCGATTTCCACGGCACAAACATCAAATTGCCGACCCAGGTATGGGCATCGTATTCGTTGTCGGCTCTGGCATTGCGGATCTGCTTGGGATTCGCAAAATTCGTGAGGACGCGGTTCTGATTCATTTCAAAAATATTTTCGATTTCAGAATTAGTCATGTGCAAAAAATGATACGCCCCGCCGGTGAAAACGCTGTCGTCTTTAAACCATTTTTGTATGGCATTGGTCGTACTGAAAAGCCTGCTTTGAGGCTCCTGCTGCTGAACCCGTATTTTGCGATCAGCCGCAACGGCGGTGGTCGCAAGGCTTTTTTCCTCGCGGGACAAATCGGAGTCCGCCCATTCCCAGATTTCTTCATTTTTGATTTCAAACCCTTTTACGGTGTGTTCGATTTTGATTTCCACGGAGTCAACGGTTTCCCGAATATCTTGAAATGAAGGTGCAATACCGCGGGTAACGGTTCCCTCCCGGACCGGCGCCCAGGTGAGGCGGGATTTGGAGCCGTCTTTAAAACGTCTTTCATAAGCAACGGTAATATGCGGCATATCCTCAAGCCTTAAGCCGGCTTCCACACGGAGATGACCGATTTGAAGCTCGAGATCGCGGCCTAGACTGTTTACACTAAGGGTCGAAAAAGGGTAATAAACGCCTCCCGTGTCATCATAAAATTTACTGAATTCTTGATATTCAAATCGGACAAACCCAAAGTCTTTTTTATCCAGCAGCACGTGCGCCTCGTAATCGTTGTCCTCGACGATCGCATGCCCATCCATGGAAACCGTAATATCTTCCGGAAGATTTTTTTGCTCGTATGAAAATTCCTGAATGCCGCCCGCATAATTTTCTTTCATCCAGTGCTGCTCGCTGAATTTGCGGCTGTCGCCCTCCACAAAGGTATAACGCAGCGGCGCCCCGTCAACTGTCAGTTTCGGCTCCTCGGCGTGGAGAACAAATAAAGCCATACTACTAAATCCCACTGTCATTGCGAGGGTACGAAGTATGACAGATGTTTTCATTTAATACCTCAAATGATCATCAAAGTTGGAACCATGAACTGCGGTGTGACACCCGGCGGTGAAACAGGTGGCCTGCGGCAGGCGCCCGGCATGACTTTGTTTTCCGATGACCGGGAAATTCATCTGGGTGTGACAACGCAGGCACAGATTATTGTCGCGGGCAACGAGCATCTTAGAATGCATGGATCCGTGGACTTGATGGCAGGTCATGCAGCCTTCACGGACGGCTTCATGCTCAAAGACAAACGGGCCGCGCTGTTCTTTATGGCAGCTGAAACAGTTTTCGTTGACCCCTTTTAACGTGGTTGCGGACCAAGCCCGGACATCGGTGCCATGGGCACTGTGGCAGGACGTGCAATCCATTTTTCCTTCCAGCACAGGGTGATGAAAGGGCTGATTGAATTCCATTTTTTTGTCCGTATGGCATTGAAAACAGGTTTCCGCATCTTTGTTGGGATTCAGGATATTGCCCTTGCCGCCGCTGGCATCCACGTGAAGGCTGGCCGGACCGTGACACATTTCGCATTCCTGAATTTGTATTCCTTCTCCGGGGACACTTACCCGCGCATGGGTGGAGGTTTGAAACTCTTTGACTTCCTTCTCGTGGCAGGCGCCGCAGGATTCCGATCCAACATATTTGGCACCTTGAAGCGCCTCCATTTGAAGCGGAGAAAAACCTTCCTCCTTTGCGGCTGAAGCAAAAGGGATTAAAAGCAGAAAGAAGATTAAGAAGGGAATTGCGATTTTTTTCAACGAAGATACCATGGAACATTTTCATTCCACTTGTGCTTCCAGATTGGCAAAATCCACATCTCATAAAGGGGCCGGCCGATCAGCATGAAGAAAGATAGCGCCATAAAAGCGCCGAAAATAATCGAGAACCAACCGAATGAAGAAGAAGAAAAAACAGTTAACCAGAGACTGGCAAAATCGAAAAACATCCCGAAAAAGGGCGCGGCGACAAATACCGCTTTCGGCAGCTCAGGAAGGCTTGTGAATGTAAAAAGAAAACCGATCATAAAGAAAAGCATAGAAAGGCCAAATACATGAAAGTGGTTTTCGTTGACGAGCTTAGCGAAAGCAAAATCGGGAGGGATGGTCATTTCCTTGAGGTCACCCCGGTAATGAACCACGACGCCGGTATAGCTCATCCCCGTCTGATTATAAATATTGATGAGTCCGAAAATGTAGCCGACTGCAACGAAAAGAAGAAAAATAGTAATGAGGGCTTTCAAACTTAAGCGGGCATTAGAATAGGCAAATTCCATTTTGTCCCTTCCTTTTATTTGTACGGCTTTTCCGTTAATATTTTCTCTTTGCTAAACACTTCACGTGCCCTTAGCATCGATGGGCATAAGGTTAAGCCTTTGAGATAAAATAATACGGTTATTTTGCCGGAATAACAACCGTCGTTAAATAATATTAATTTCCACCCCCGCACAACCTTGCGGAACCAAGCTGTGGCAAATCCCATCTTCTGGCTTTAATCTACGGAAATGAACGGATGGGCGCAGTGATCTATGTCACGCAGTCAAAAAGGTGGTTTTAACTGAAGATAAAAGACTTAGGAATGATTTAAGCTTTGGCGGCGGCTTTTTGGGGCGTTTGCTGACGCAGCTTATTGGCGATGACCATCGTAAGATCAACGCAGCGGTTGGAATATCCCCATTCATTGTCGTACCAGGAAATGAGTTTAAAAAAGCGTTTTTCGCCTTTTAAATTATTCTGCAAGGTAGCCAAGGAATCGTAGATTGAAGAACGGCTGTCATGAATAAAGTCTGAGGAGACCAATTCTTCATTGCCATAGCCCAAATAGCCCTTTAAATAAGTTTCCGAGGCTTTTTTCAGGAGGCCGTCGATTTCTTCGATGGAAGTGTCTTTAACACTGCGAAAAGTTAAATCCACCACAGAAACATCGGGAGTAGGAATGCGGAAAGACATACCGGTCAATTTTCCTTTAACCGCAGGAAGTACTTCGCCCACTGCCTTGGCGGCTCCGGTGGTTGAAGGAATAATATTGATAGCCGCGGCACGTCCCCCGCGCCAATCCTTTTTGGAAGGACCATCCACCACTTTTTGTGTGGCGGTGTAGGAATGAATCGTGGTCATGAGACCGGTTTCAATGCCAATCCCCTCTTTAAGGAGAACATGGACAAGGGGTGCCAGGCAATTTGTCGTGCACGAGGCATTGGAAACGATGTGGTGTTTTTCATTATCATATTCGTTTTCATTAACGCCCATGACAATGGTTTTAACATCCCCTTTGGCAGGCGCGGAAATAATGACTTTCTTTGCGCCGGCCTGAATATGACCTTGCGCCTTTTCGCTGTCCGTAAAAAGACCCGTGGATTCGATCACAATATCCACACCGAGCGCTTTCCAGGGAAGTTCCGCAGGAGTTCTTGTGGCAGCCACACACTGAATTTTGTGGCCATTGACGATTAAAATATCGGCTTCGGCTTTGGCAGGATCGCTTTTGGCGGAAGCAAGGGCATGCTTGTTTTTTCCATGAATGGAATCATATTTAAGCTGATACACAAAGTAATTGGCGTCTGTGGTGACGTCTACGACTGCCACAACATCAATCTTGCTGCCCAAAAGCCCTTGATCGCAAATCGCCTGAAAAAGCATCCTTCCGATGCGTCCAAAACCATTAATACCAACCCGTACTGCCATGATGAATTCCTCCTATTGAATTTTTCAGAAAATTAAGACAATGAGCGAATATTATAAGCGTGGGGAAGGGGAAGTCAAGGATGGGTTTACTGCATGTCAGTAACGAACTAAAAGTGAACAGGTTATAAGGGATTTACGAATTAAAAGTGAACACCCCCTTAAGGTCCTGATTTTTAAAGGTTTGGGTGTCGACGAGTTGGTTTTCATGCCAAAATCTTAATTCGGATACCGCCGGGTTAAGGGGATAAACCCGGATGGTCATCGACTGATACGGATCGACGCCGTTGACTTTAACCGGAATGTTATTAATAGAAACCTTGCGATAAGCATCCGCCGTGCGTTGGAGCCGGAGACAAAACAGATCTTTCGGAGATTGAAAAGGCGGCGGAAGTTTGAATGCTCGAAACAAACTTTGCTTTTCTTTCAGCGCCTTTTGAAGCCGCACAAATGGAATCTCTTCGATTGTCGAATGCACCCGCTTGTAATTGTATTGCCGCAGCTCTTCGGCCAGAATTTTTCGAGCCGGATGAATCGTTGTCACATTCTCCCGCACACACGTCCTCACAAGATGATCTTGCAGCCAGCCGTAAGGCCGTTCGATTTTTCCTTTCGCTTGCGGCGACAAAGCATAAATGACTTTAATCCCACAGTCCTTTAAAACCTGTTTCCATTGCGGCAGATACTCATCGGTCATCGGCCCTTGTTTGTAATACCGGTCATCTCGATTGCGGACAAACCGGAATATCGAATGTTGATCCACATAGTATTGATAAGGATACCCATACTGCAACACCATGTCCCGCAAGGCTTCTATGTGACCCCATACTTGCTCCTGTTTCAACAAAAGGGCATAAAATATAAATCGGCTGTAATCATCCAGCCCGGTGATCAGCCACCACTTCTGGCCGCTTCCCGGCGCCCACAAGTGATACGAGCTGTCGTGTTGAATTAATTCGCCAACGTAGCGGGTTAATACTTCCCGGTCGTGGTGCTTGCCGCTGTCCTTACACGCAATGTAAAAATTATTCTTCTTGGCCCGATCGATGATGGTCGACAAAGAAACAAATTGTTTGTATTCAACCTCAAGCCGCTCTTTGACATAACTGTAATTGTAGGATCTCAACGGCACATCCCGGTTGAGAATCATTTCTTTATCCGCCGCAAGCTCTTTGAGAATATTGGCTTCAATTGCTGGATCAATCTGGCGGGTCGGAATGCTTCGGCTATATTGAACCGAAAACTTTTCGGGACTACACCGATACTCCCTCAAAAGCATAAAAAATCTTGTCTTTGAGATTCCAAGAATCTCCTGAAGATGTTTCCTCTCCACTTCCTTCTTAACATACCGTTTAAACAAATCCCGGACTTGCTCATCGCTAAACCGTTTGTGTATCTGTGCCATATTCTTCCCCTCCTTTTGGGAGGCAAAGAATACAGCCTTCTTAGGTGTCCACTTTTAAATCGTTAACTGTCCACTTTTCAAAAATCGGTAACATAAACTTCGGCCATTTCTTCGGCCATACGCTGCAAAGTAAAAAGTTTCTTCACCATAATCCTAGCTTGCTTGACCATATTTTGGCGCAGCTCCTGATTCCCCAATAAGGTTTGAATGGCATCTGCCAAGGCATCGGAACTTTTAGGAGCAACCAGCATGCCGGTAATTCCATTTTGAATCAAGGTATTAAGCGACCAAATATTGGTGACGATCACGGGAATCCCGCACGCCATGGCTTCCACAATGCTGAGGCCAAAGCCTTCGCGCCAAATGGCAGGCAAAGCAAAAACATCCACGGCGGCAAGCGGGTGCGTAATGTCATCGACATTGCCCGTAAAAACGACACTATCTTTGATTCCTAATTGGGCAACGATTTGTTCTAAGTGAAGCCGCTCGCGGCCGTCTCCCACAATCAGAAGCCGGATATTGGGAATTTTATCGACAAGACTTGCAATGGCATGAATCAAATACTCATGGCCTTTATCCGCGACAAGGCGGGCAACGACTCCCACGACTAAATCATAGCGCCCAAAACCATAAGATGACTTGATCTCTTCCGGACGAAACCGGGCCGATGCCTCTTCTAAATATTCGATATCAACAGCATTGTAAATGATACGTATTTTTTCCTGTGGGATGCCGAAATCTTCCCGAAGATGATCCGCCACGCCGTCACTGATCGCGATCACACAATCTCCCCATGCCGGTAAGACGCGCCGGCCAAGCCGGCGTTTGTAGAAACCATGACAGGTTGTGACCACGGGGATTCCGGTAAAACAGCTGATCCAGAATGCCTGCACCTGAGTGATTCTCGTATGGGCATGAATCAAATCGATTTTCTGCTCGCGAATCAACCGGATGATTTTGGGAATGGCGAAATAAAGCTTGGGATGAAGTTCGCTTTTCGTGCGGATGGGAAGTTCGTAAACCGGAACCCCTTTTTCTTGAAATGCCGCTGTGCAGCCTCCCCCGCTTGAGAGAACACTCAAATTAATTCCCAACCGCCTTAAGGGCTCTGCGAGCCTTACAATATAAGTGGTAATTCCACCGATGTTGATATGGGTGGTGAGATGGAGGACATTCATGAAGCGGCGGGTCCGGAGGCATCAAAAACAAAGCCTGTTTCAAGCTGGCGGCCGCGGGCAAAATCTCCGGCAGACATTTCTTTTTTGCCGGCCGGCAGCACCCGGATTAAGGCTAAAATTCCTGATCCGGTTTGAATTCGCATTACGCCTTCTTTAATATCAAGAATTTGACCGGGCTTGGCTCCGACGAAATCAACGGCAGTATCCGGTTTGGCTTTTAATATCTGCAGGCGTTCCTTTTTGAAAAAAGTGTAGGCCGTGGGCCACGGAACCAGCCCGCGAATTTGACGGCTGATTTGAATCACCGGTTTCGTCCAATCAATAAGACCGTCTTCTTTGGTTAGTTTTCTTGCATAAGTCGATTGACTTTCATTTTGCGGTGCGCCGGTCAAACGTTCTTTTTCAATTTCGCCAAATACCTCGGTAAGGACTTTGTGCGATAGAAGCGCCAATTGACTGCCCAAAGTTTGGGCATCCGCCTCGGGCATGACAGGGATACGGTTCTGATAAAAAATATCGCCCGCATCCAATTTGGAGGTCACTTGGGCAATGCTCACTCCCGTTTCTTTATCCCCTTCCAAAATGGTCCAGTTGATGGGAGCAGCGCCGCGGTGCCGCGGCAAAAGCGAAGGATGAACATTCAGCGCAACTTTCGAAGGCAGTTTGAGCCAGGCATCCGGAATCATTTTTCCATACGAAGAAACGACAAAAAGATCAGGCTTGAGCCCCTTAACCTGTTTCAATAAATCGGGGGACTTAAGATTTTCCGGAGCCAGAAGAGGAATAGCCCGCGCCTCGGCATAAACCCGTACCGGCGTGGGAAAAGTTTTAAGCCCCCGTCCTTTTTTGCGGTCGGGCGCTGTGATCACCAGGACTATTTTATGGTCAGACTCTAAACAAGCGGCAAATGCCGAGAGGGAAAATTCCGAGGAACCAAAAAAGACAATATTCATTCGCGGGCTTTACAAGCGGCGGTAATCGGCGAGAAGTTGCTGGCGTTTATCAAAATCGACCCTATCAATAAGAAGAATGCCATTCAAATGATCGACCTCATGCTGAATAATCCGGGCGAAAAAATCTTTGATTTCGACATTGTGGGGTTTGCCTTCGCGGTCCTGGAATTGCAGGCGGATTTTTTTTGCCCGGGGGACCTGCCCGGAAATACCCGGAAGACTGAGGCAGCCTTCGGATCCCATTTCCCGGCCCCGTTCTTCCGAGATTTCAGGATTTACGATCACGTATTCTTCCCCTTCTTTGACCGTAGGACAAGCAATAAGAATGCGTTTGGAAACTCCCACTTGGGGAGCTGCCAGGCCAACGCCATCTTCGACGTACATGGTTTCGATCATGTCATCAAAAAATTTTTGCATGGCAGAGCCAAAATCGGTAAGCGGTTCCGATTTTTTCTGCAGGACAGGATCGGGATAATATTTAATTTTAAGCTTTGCCACGGCGCGTATTATACCAAAAACTACAGAATATTTAAGGGGTCAACATCCACGACCATGCTGACTCCCGACTTTCGTTTGAGGGTCGAAAGCTGTTTGATGGCTTCCTTGGCCACCATGAGTTCATGAGGGGCCTTAATCATGACATGCCAGCGGAAATGTCCCCGCAATTTATAGAATGGCAGGGGTGCCGGACCGATGATTTCCAAAGGGCTGGAACCGTCTTCTCGTAAAAATTTGGGGGCGATGGTTTCATTCATTAATTCCCGCACAGCGCGGGCAAAGACATAAGTATCCTTTTCATTGCGTCCCCGGACAATCATATTGATCAGCTGACAATAAGGAGGATAATTGTGCTCCAATCGCCCGGCGGTTTCATATTGATAAAACCGTAAATAATCATGCGTTTTGGAAAAATGCACACTGGGATGCTCGGGAGAATAGGTTTGAATCAGAACCCGGCCGGCAATGGCGCCCCGTCCGGCGCGTCCGGCAACTTGAGTAAGGAGTTGAAAGGTCCGCTCGGCGGAACGAAAATCCGGAAGCATGAGGCCCACATCCGCAAGAATAACTCCGACGAGAGTCACATGCGGGAAATCAAATCCTTTGGCAATCATTTGAGTGCCGATCAAAATATCCAGATGGCGGTCCCTGAATTGCTTGAGAATGACATCATGGGATCCGCGCTTACGGACACTGTCGGTGTCCATTCTTGCAATCCGGGCCTGCGGAAAACGCCGGGCAACTTCACTTTCAACTTTTTCGGTGCCGAAGCCGGCAAATCGCAGTAAGGGCACGCCGCACTCGGCGCAGCTTTCCGGTGTTGCTTTTTGAAAATTGCAATAGTGGCACAAAAGAATGCCGTCTTCCTGATGAAAAGTGAGTGAAACCTGGCATGAATTGCAGGTTTCCACATAGGCGCATTTGGGGCAATGAATGCGCGTGGAAAATCCGCGGCGGTTTAAAAGAAGAATGGTCCCTTCCCCTTTTTTTAAATTGGCCTCGATTTCTTGGGCCAGAGGCACGCTTAAAATGGAGGATGATTTTCCGGGAGGTCCGGAGGCACGTTTCAAATCAATAATTTTGACCTCCGGCATGGCTTTATCATCAATGCGTTTGGTCAAATCAATACGAACAATCTCATTTTTAAAAGTGCGGAACATGGTTTCAAGCGAAGGCGTGGCCGTTCCCATCACAAATAGTGCATTTTCGTTTGCGGCACGCCAAGCCGCGACTTCCCGCGCATGATAACGGGGTGTTGTTTCCTGTTTATAGGAAGTTTCATGCTCTTCATCCATCACGATCAAGCCCAAATTGCGAACCGGAGCAAAAACCGCCGAGCGAGGTCCCAAGACAACGCGGCGCTCTCCTTGTTCCAGCCTTTTCCAGGCGAGAAAACGTTCCGAATCGCTCAGCTTGCTGTGGAGAATTTCCAGTTCGTCGCCGAATTGATTAAGGAAAAATCGCCGGAGTTGTTCCGTAAGCGCAATTTCAGGCACAAGACAAATCGCCGATTTGTTTTGACTCAAAACTTCACGTATCAGGTGAATATAAATTTCACTTTTGCCGCTGCCCGTAACGCCATAAAGTAAAATCGGTTTGGCATTTTTATTCTGCAAGGCTTTTTGAATTATTTCCATGGCCTTGGCTTGCTCTTCCGATAGGTGATGTCTTTTCCCTGCTTCTTCGATTGCGCTTTCTTTTGTCTTTTGACGAAGCAAAGCTTTTTCGGCTTTCTTCCCGTATTTCACCCATTTGGGCAAAGCATTTTCAATCGCCTCGCCCCAGCTTGAACCGTAATATTCCGAAATCCATTTCGTAAGCTCAAGCATTTGGGCGGAGAGAACAGGTTCATCATCCAAAACATCAAGAAGGGATTTGAATTTCCCGGATTCAATATTTTTTTCTCCAACCGCAACGGCATAACCGGTAAGTTCCTGATTCTTGAAAGGAACGCGCACCCTCACACCGCATTTGATTTTTGAAATTAAGTCGTGAGGAACTGTGTAAGAAAAAACGATCGGCAGAGGCAGAGGAACGGCGACTTCGACACAACAGCAAGTCTCATGGAATAAGGTCGCCGGGGACGGGCGTCCCGGACTAAGCTTGGTCGAGTTCACGTTTGATCATTTTCATATCGTCCCAGACCTTGCGTTTGTCACCCGGATTGCGCAGAAGGTAGGCGGGATGATAAGTGCAAAGAAGTTTTGTGCCATGATAATCGTGAAAATGCCCGCGAAGCTGTGAAATAGGAGTCATGGTTTTAAGCAAAGTTTGGGCGGCAAATGTTCCCAAGGCGCAAATAACTTTGGGGCGGATAATATTAAGCTGCTCGACCAGGAATGGATTGCAATTCATAATCTCTTCGGGTTTTGGCGGACGGTTTCCGGGCGGCCGGCATTTTAAGGTGTTACAAATAAAAACTTCCTGACGGCTAAGCCCGACCGACTCGATGATTTTGGTCAGAAGCTGTCCGGCGCGTCCCACAAAAGGCAGTCCTTGAAGGTCTTCGTCGCGTCCCGGAGCTTCGCCCACAAAGACAAGTTCGGCATTGGCATTGCCGGAGCCGAAGACAACGCTTTTTCGTGTTTGAGCTAATTCATCACATTTAACACATTTCAAGGCGATTTCACGAAGCTTGATTAGTTTCTCACGATTCCCGGATGAAGACCTGTCATCCTGAGGCCCGGAGGGCCGAAGGATCTCGGTTTGAGATCCTTCGCTTCGCTCAGGATGACGGTGCGGTACAGTCTTCAGCGGCGGCACATAAATTTCCTCGACACCTTCTTCTTTCAAGGTTTGAAGGAAATTCTTAGCTACGATTTGTTTTGATTTTGGCATGTTTTTATCACAAAACTGACTAAATCATCGGCAGCGTGAGGTTTGGCCACGGCATGAAGGGCTTTGCGTTTTGCCTCCATGAGTTCAGGATGTTCAAAGATGGCTTGAAGAATCAATTTGATTTGCTCCGGCTTTTCCAAAAAAAAGGCCGCATTGTGTTCTTTTAAAATGTTGGCATTGCGAGATTCCTGCCCCGGAATCGGACTCAAGACCACCATGGGAAGCCCTTTGACAAGCGATTCGGTCGTGGTGGCCCCCCCGGTTTTTGCCACAATGAGATCACTGGCTTCCATCAATTCCGGCATAAAATCCACAAAGCCCAAAATCCGGATAGGGTAACCGAATTGCATTTTTTCCAAGCTGGATTTTAGCGTGTGATTATTTCCCGCTACCATGAAACATTGCACGCGATCTTTGAAATTTTCCAGTTCCCGCAAAATCGCCTCTTGCGGACCGAGCCCAAAACTACCGCTGGTCAAAAGGATGGTGAAACGTTCCGGATCCAAACGCCATTTGGCCAGAATATCTTTTTTGTTCCCTGACGGTTTAAATTCATGATCCACGGGAATTCCTCCCGCAATGATTTTTTCAGCCGGCACACCGCGCGCTTCTAAAAAGGCTTTTCCCTCATGGCCCATGACCCAATAATAATCGGTCCCTTCATTGATCCAAAAAGAATGGGGAAGAAAATCCGTCACCACGGTCATTAATTTGGCCTCAATTTTTTTCTCACGCTTGGCGCGTGCAATGACCTCCGAAGGGAAAAAATGAGTGGAAATAATCACATCTGGTTTTTGGGATTTGATATGCGCCAGAAGTCTGCGGCTGTGCAGGGCATTGCCGAGTTCGCGTATCGGCTGCACCAATGAATAAATTTTTGGGATATCAAATTTTTCATAAAACCACCCCCAGATTCCGGGAATGTATTTCACCGCGTAGTAATAAATGGCCGGGTAAGTATGGCGGAATGAAGGTGGCGTCAGGCCTAAAGACTCCCGAAGATCAACATCTGTTTTTTTAAGGCCTCGTTCGAGAAATGTTTTGGCGATGACTTCCGCCACCTTTTGATGGCCGTGTCCCGCGTTGGAATAGTAAAGTGCCACTTTCATGGCAGCAAAAACTCCACAGCATCTGAAAGATTGTTCGCAATATGATCGGGTTTTAATTTGCCGGTTAATTTCTTTTCATCCAAACGGCCGTGTCCGGTTCGCACAAAAATGGTTTTAATGCCAAACCTTTTTCCGGCTTCAACATCGGTGGCCTTATCTCCGACAAAATAGGTTTTTTGGGGATCGTATGCCAGGTCTTTAACTGCCTCTTTAAAGAGACCGATTTCGGGCTTGCGGCACCCGCAGCCCGCCTGTTTTCCATGAAGGCAAAAATGGGATGAGCGTATCAAGATTCCTTTTTTTTTAAACTCGGCCAGCATTTTTTTGTGAATATCCCAAAGCGAGGCTTCCGGATAAACCCCGTCCCCGATTCCGGCTTGATTGGAAATTAAAATAATTTCGAGGCCGGAATCCAAAATTCTTTTGAGGGCCTCGAGGGCCCCTTTCTCGAAACGAAAATCGTCCCACGTTTTGACATAATCGCCGATCGGATCCACGTTAATCACCCCGTCGCGGTCGATAAAAACCACCTTTTTCATCGGTAAAAATCTTTAATGGAGTCCGTTACCCGGTCCACTTCCTCCATCGTCATTTCAGGGAAAAGCGGCAGAGAGACAATTTGCCGGCTCAATTTTTGAGTCACGGGCAAAGAGCGCGGCGCGGCGATTTTCTTAAAAGGAGGCTGCAGATGCACGGGAAGATCATAATGAAGGAGAGTGCGAATGCCGCGATCGGCCAGAAATTTTCGAAAGGCATCGCGTTTTCCATCCGGGACCAGCACGACATACAGATGATAGACATGAAAGGAATTTTTTTTGTCGCGCGGAAGTCCTAAAGGGGTGGATGATAAATTCTTTTCATAGCGCTTTGCCGCTTGACGGCGTTTATCAATAAATTGATCTAAATGCTTGAGTTTCACATTTAAAATAGCAGCTTGAAGACTATCAAGCCGGCTCGTCCATCCAATCTCGTGATGAGGGCCCGAAGCCGTTAACCTGCCCAAATTTCTGAGGCGCTGAATTTTCTCCACCAGTTTTTGCTGGTCCGTAACAATCATACCGCCATCGCCGAAAGCACCCAGATTTTTCGTGGGATAAAAGCTGAAGCATCCGGCATCTCCGAAGGCTCCGGCCCGCACGTCTCCCCTCCGTGCTCCGTGCGCCTGGCAGGCATCCTCAATCACTTTTAATTTCTTCTTTTTGGCGATGGCCATGAGGGAATCCATGTCCGCGACCTGGCCGTAAAGATGAACCGGAAGAATTGCTTTTGTTCTTTTGGTAATAAGTTTTTCCACGGATTTAGGATCCATCGTGTAAGTTTCGAAATCCACATCAGCAAAAACGGGCTTGGCCCCGGCAAATAAAATAGCAAAGCCGGTGGCAACAAACGTAAACGACGGAAGAATGACTTCATCCCCTTTCCCAATACCTAAGGCACGAAGGGCAAAAGTCAGCGCGTCCGTTCCCGATCCGGCTCCCAAACCAAATTTGACACCGCAATAATTGGCAAAGGCCTGCTCAAAAGCTTGAACCGCCGGGCCCAGAATAAAAGCCCCGGAACGATTGACATCACGGATGGCGGTCTCGATTTCGTTTTGCAGCTGGGCATACTGGCGCGTCAAATCAAAATAGGGCACGCTCATGCTTTCTCCTCACGCTGTCTTTTTAATTCCCGGTATTTGGCATAAGTAAACAGTTGATATAGTCCGTGAAAAACCGACATTAAAAATCCCAGGAACCCGGTCTTCCACCCTCTTTTCAAAAAATAATTTTTGAAAAACCGGTCAAAGGTTTTACGCAAAGTTTTCGGAAGCGACACCTTGCGGCCGTCTTGAACCCACTTTTCGGCTTCAAGCTGGGTTTCACGATTAAATTTCGCAATCCATTGAGTTAAATCTTTAGCGGAGTAATGGAGAATGTCGCCTTTCAAAAGCCCGCAGCTTCCTTCATAAATAACGCGCGGATGAACCGAGGCCTCTTCATAACGGAATTTTCCTTTTCGAAAAAGGCGGGTTTTGGCGGCCGGGTAATGCCCTGCGCCTTCAATCCATTCGCTTCCGATAAATGTTTTGATGGGAATCGCATAACAAATATGCGGATTATTGGGTTCGCGAGTGACTTTTGCGATTTCCTCGGCAAGTTCCGGAGTGACACGCTCGTCGGCATCAAGACTCAAAACCCAATCTTGCGTTGCCAGATTATAGGCATAATTCCGGTGGCGGCCTTCAATATCCATGGCCCGTTTGAAAATTTTATCGGTGAATTTGCCGGCAACATCCACGGTTTTATCCGTGCTCATATCATCCAAGATGACGATTTCCCCAGCCCAGCCGGCCACGCTTCGCAGGCAGTCGGGAAGCCTCAGTTCTTCATTTTTGGCAATGATAACAACCGATACGGGAGCTTTCACAAGCTTAAGTGTCTCAGTAGGCATTTTTAAAGGCGCTGAATGTCATGATTAGAATTTCAATATCCAAGAGTAACGACCAATTCTCCATATAGTAGAGGTCATATTTGATTCTTTCCTGAATCGAGGTGTTCCCCCGGTAGCCGTTGACCTGGGCCCATCCGGTTAGCCCTGACTTGATACGGTGCCTGGCCATATAGCGAGGAACCGTTTCACGAAATTGATTGACGAAATGAGGACGTTCCGGGCGAGGCCCCACCAGGCTCATTTGGCCTTTAAACACATTCAAAAACTGCGGCAATTCATCCAAATTCCAGCGCCTCAAAAAATCGCCGGAACCGGTGCGCCGGTTATCATTGGGTTTGGCCCATACCGGGCCCGTGCCCTGCTCCGCATCGACTTTCATTGTGCGGAATTTAATCACCTTAAAAACCCTGCCGTCCCGTCCTACACGTTCCTGATTGTAGAAGACCGGGCCGCGGTCGTCGATTTTAATCCAAATCATAATGACAATCCATAACGGAAATGTGACCAGTAAAAGCAGCGACGACACGGACAAATCGAACAGGCGCTTTACAAGACGGTTCCAGAAATCATCCAGAGGCAAGGACCGGAAGCCCAAGAGCGGCAAAGACGTAATATTTTCGATGGCAACGTTGCGCGTCATCAAACCATAAATATCCGCAGCCACTTTAAAGTCGATGGAGGCATCTTCGCAGGCGACCACAAGATCCGTAATCCGGTCCCGGGGATAAGCCGGATCAAGCAAAATAACGCTACTCGGCTTCAGCTTATCCATAAAATATTCCCATTCCTCTATCCTTCCGATGACTTCAATTCCTTCCACATGTTTTCCGGTCAATTCCGCGTCACGGGCAAGCACGCCCACAACTTCGTGACCGTAATGGGGGTTGAATTTTGCCCATTGAATAATCGTACGGGCATTGCGCGTGGCCCCGATCAAAAGAACGCGGGTCATGTCCTTTTTTTGAACCTTGCGGCGGTATTCAATATCGATCACAGCGTAACGGGACATACTGATGAGTCCGATCGATAAAAACCATAAAGCGCCTAAATAAATTCGCGAGAAAGAAAGTCCGCGGTAAAGAAATGTAATGGCCATCAGGGTGACAATGGCAAAGGTAACGGCTTTGGCCACCAGAAAAATTTCTTCAATACGGCGTATGTGACGTCCCGGCTTGTAAAGACCGTAAGCCCGGAAAAACCATAAGTAAACGGGAATAATGACTAAAAGGGATTTGGCATATTCGGAAATCGGAGGCTGATCTTGAATCGGAATAATACCGGAAATAAACCGGAGCAAATAAGCCGAAAGAAAACTTAAGGCAATCGCCAAAGAGTCGCCGAGAATATTAAAAAAAATAACGGTTTGATGCTTTTTAGGTTGCGGCATAATTTTTCTGCTTGGAAATTTGATTCCGCACTAGGGCCGAAAATCTCTCCTGGAATACGCTTTTATCAAAAGACGACACTTGGGCCGAAGTCTCGGCCTGATTAAAATGCATTTGTTCAAATTCAAAAATCGCTTTGCGAATGGCTTCAGGGGTTTGTTCCTCGAAAAAAATGCCCGTCTTGACGCTTTCCAG
>JACPXL010000037.1 GCA_016196555.1 Candidatus Omnitrophota bacterium
TGGTAGCACCTCAGGCCAGAGCCGCTGTTTCGAAGATGGCGCATCAGCAAATTTTTGCATTCTTTGTCGAAGGATTTAAAAACTTTTCCACAATGTCGTCAGAGACGCAGCAAAAGCACAAGGCCACGTTTAAAATGTGGATGGCTTTGATTTTCCCCTTGATGTCGAGCGAAGAAAAACAGCAAATTGTTTCTGGTTTGGCGGCTTTACGTAAACAAAATCAGGACGTTTATCTTCAAATCATGCAAGAAGCAGGCATGATTTTAATCAAAAAACTGTTTTACGGTCAATCTTACGACGACATACAATTTGCTAATGCTTCCCTAAAACCCATATTGACTGAAGATGTCCGCCTCCTTCTTTCCGATGAAACAAAAACCGCCTATTTGCCGTATGGCCTGGCCGTTTTAGAATTTTTATTAATTCCCGCTTCCATTGAAGGCGTTCCTTCCGTAGAAGAAATCACTAAACATACCTCTCTTATTGTCAAAACCGCAAAAGAACTGGGAAATGGAAAACTTTTTGAACGAATGAAAAAGTTTTCGGCAAGTTCACAAAATTGGACCGCCGCCCGAAAAAACCTGGATTATCTTGAACAGCAATCAGAAACACCGACCCTGACGCACGCGCTTGGAAACTTTTTCGCGTCTCAAATACGCCCTTTGCTGGATAGAAATAAAAATGTTGATCCCGATATCATGGAAGGATTGTTGGCGGTTGTCCCACCCTATGGCACCGAAGAAAAGGTTTGGGCCCCCAAACTATTGGAGGCATCGGAGATCCCATTCACCGTAATAGTCTATGTGGCCCGCGGGAATCCATTTCCTTATGCGGCGGATTGGCTTATCAATTTAAATCTTGCCGCCAGCGAACTGGGGAAAGGGGTCAATGATGATCAAAAAGCGCGTATTCAAAAACTTTGGGGCAGCGTAGAAGCGGATGCTGAACCTATATTGAAAAAATATATGCAAGATGAATTCAATCTTCGCCGCCGGCAAACTTTGGGAAGGAGACAGATTCTTGCCCCCGCCAAAGCTCGTTCTGAAATGCGTAGTCATGATTCAAGCGAGTTTTCTTGGCCGCCTGATATGTCGGGCGCCCAAACAAAAATTCAAATTGAAACGGATGAAGAATTGCGTCACGGATTTTCCACGATATTTCAAGGCCGGAAAGTATATGCCAAAGGGTTGGCCTTTGATCGCAAGCGTGTGATCGAAAATTATTTTCGAGTTTTGCGTACTCGCACCTCAGATGGCAAAGCAGTTGTTCCTCCGGTTTTGCGCGTTTATCTTCCCGTCATGCAGCCTGATTTGCCGCAGACAGTGGAACAGCAGCGCCCTGTGATGGTGGGAAATTGGCGGCTAGGATTTGCGGATGCCCAAGCTTTGCTTAGAAGGGGGGCCGAGGAAGGGCTTTTTGAGTTGGTTGAGCTTAATACCTATGCCGATTATGCGAGAGCTGAAAGTGAATTGGGCGTTGCGCCGTTGGTTTTATTCAATACTCTCGGAAGAGATGGCTATCAAGCACTTTTTGTTTCTGAATGGAGGGGGATTAGCTTCGAAGAACTTTTCCATCAGACCGATACTTCTGAAGAAGTTCAACGAATCGCCGGCCGCGAAGCAGGAAAAGTGATGACGGCTCTCCACAATGTAAGAATCGTTGTCGGTGATCCAGATATTGATGAATTGGTCTACGATCCAGACACTCGACATGTAATGCGAGTTGATCTCGAAGATATTTGGTATACGGATAATTATCCTTCGGCAGTTGCATTTGACAAAGACAGAGAGACTGAAGCGATAAATCTCCATGGATGGATTCAAAGCCGTTCACCGATTGCCGCCCAAACATTTCTCGAAACCTATCAACAGGAATACCGTCCCGCCTCCAGTTCCGAAATGCGGGCGATGTATGATTTGCGACTGCCGAAACATGTCGATACCGCGGCCACGAGCACTTCATCGCCGGATATTCCAAAAGGGGCTTTGAGTAATGAGGAACGAGAGTGGGTTTTGAGTGTTTTTGCCGAACAATCGGGCGAATGGAATAGCCCGCTTATTCTAGATTCATCGAAAGTGGGCGAGCGGCCTATTAAGATTTACGTGCGCCCCATTCAATCCTAACAGTTTTTCCGTTGTTTTTTATTTGGATTTTTCCCAGCCGCGCGAAACATTGAAAAATGCGCTGTTGGCCCAAATCGAAGAATTTAGAAGCCAATTAACACATCTCCGGTTTCATTCCCAAACCGAGTATGAACAGGCAGGGGCTACCGATTTATTTTTAGCAGATGCTGTATTATCGGGTGAGATGCTTCATTATTCTCCCGGTACTGCTTTTCGGCGGCAGGAGGGTGATCCAGGAATAAGGCCTACGCCTGCACAGAAGCGCGAAATTGTGAATAAACTTAGGGCCATTAAAGATGGAATTAAAGATGATGAAGGCAGAAGGAGTGCGGAGGAATTTATTGAAGTATTTGATGAGGATGGTTTTATCTATGCGCCAGCAGACCACCCGCAATTTTCCATGTCAGCAGTATGGCGTCACGATGGTAAGCGCCGTGCGCTTATTTCACTCTATTTTTTGTACAAACTGCCTGATGAAATGCTGGGTCATATCATGGTGCATGAAGGAGTCCATCTCCGAAATTCTATGTTTGCGATAGAAACGCGTAAGCTCGAAGAGCATATTTACCAAACATTAGTGGCAAAAGAATCTGGGCGCCTCAATCTATCGGATCAAGATTTACTGACGCTTATTTTAAGAGAAATAATTTTAGAACTTGAAAGCGAATGGAGAGCTTATTACCGCGAAGCTCAGTCGCGGCAGAATTCAGCGTTGGATTTGGGGTTAAGTGTTCCAGACTATTTGAATCGGATGAGGCGGGCAAATGATGAGAAATTAGATGGAATCATTGATTGGCTTGTTAATGACTATAACACTATTTGGCACCATTCGAATTCATCTGAAAGAAATCTTAAAGCAAAAGTCTTATGGATTTTCTTCCATAGTGATTGGAGTCTCTATGGAAATACTGTCAAGGATATCGTGCAAAGGCAGTTGTTATTGCTTGCCAATCGTTTGGGAGGTGAACATATTGTCCGGAATAATCAAGAGGCGGGCACATTGGACATTCAAGATTATCATGCTCTCTTAGACTGGATAGAAAGCAATGCCCGCCGCTTAAAAATTTACGATGATTATCAATTCCCACCGGTTCAATCCGCAATGCGGGCGCCGGTTCAATTTGCTGGTGTTAGCGTATTTGCAAATATCGAAGATGCTTTGCGGACAAGCCGCGAGCTTTCTCCTCTTGAAATTTACCAGGCGCTTCAAGATGGAATTGATTGGGAAGAAGTTGAACGCCAGGCGACTTTACGCCTCGGAGTTCCCTATGTATCGCCTCAAATTACCGAAGAAACAAAAATGGGACAAGATTTGGTTTACGGGCTTACCTTAAACAATGAGGAATTAATTCAAATTTATCAAGAAAGGAATGTCCGGGCGGGCCAAAAGTCACTCCACATTGGGAATGGCGTGCTCATTCTTCCAATCATTGACGCGCTTTTAGGAGCGGATGTCACGGTGATTGAACCGTTCCCTGGATTTCGCGAAAGATTCGAGGCCGTGCGTGCCCAAGTTCAAAATCTTATTGCTTTGTCAAAGGAAAAAATTTCGGTTGAATCTCAAAGCCTTTTTGATCCGGCATTGCAGCAAAAGCTCGCCAATGCGTCATTTGATCACATTACCGCATTGGAGGTTTTAGTTTCAGGAGAAAGAATTGATTATTACAAAGGTCAGCGCCGGCCCATTCCCCTACAAGATGGGCTCGGCGGTGTTGACAAAAACCATGAAGCTGCTCAAATCATCGCGCGTCTTAAAAATCCATCCGGTGGAAGTATCTACATCAGTTTTGCTGGAGCGGAGCCGGCTCTAGAAATTTCAGAAGATAATGTGATGACTGCAACGCTGCAAGAACAAGGACTTTTGTCTGCATCCGTGCGCCGCTCGAAAGTTCCGACGCCGGGCATGTCTCGGGCGGGAAAACAATATGCTATTTTTAATAAAAATCGGAATATCTTAGAAAGCCAAGGACTTACCTGGAGAAATGTTCCGGATTATGGCCCTTCACAATACGGCCTAATTTATCAATTTGCCAGCTCCGAAATGCGGGTGCCGAATTCGCTTCAACCTACTTTGGAAGCGATGTTTGTAAAGAGACAAGATATTTTTATTTATGCCCCAGAAGCGTTGCAACGCGCTAGCACGATTTATAGATTACTCTATAACTATTCAGGTCTTTCTAACTTCAACTTTGATAGACGAGTTAAAATAGGTCTACCTAAAACGCCTGCTAAACATTCAGAAGGAAGTTTGATTCTTGTTTTAGCGAAATTACCCCCCAAACAATTAACGGCTTTGACTGATTCTCATCCTCAATTTCGAATTGTAGATTTCAGCGACAATATTCCGATCAATGGTGAAGTTTTGTACCAAGCTCTTCGTGTTGAGGAACAAATCCCCGCGCTTTCGCCCCCGGCAGCAGCGGTTTCACCTAAAGGTAGCGCAACATCAAAAACTTCTAAAAAGCCTGTAACACCGCGTTCCGATCAAGGTGCTTTGGAACGTGATCGCAAAATTGCCGAAGCTATTTTGAATATTTTTAAATTAGATCGGATGGAGGCTCTAACGCCTGATGATTTACAACCTCGCCTTGGCGCAGCCGTCCTTGTCGATGCTTCCGGTAACCCGCTTGTCAATCCAATCGTTAAAATCCGAGAAGTCCTTGCAAAACTGCACCAGATAGGCGCTCTAAGCAGAAAACCGCGTAGAAGCGGGATGACAAAACCTTATGAATACCGGTTGAATACGGCTAAGTCTGAAATGCGCGGAACAGTGAATCAAATCGAGACGACTTTAAAAGCGATGTTTAGCGCAAGACAGAATATTTTTATTTATGATTCGGTAACGGGATCAGAGCGCGGTCAACGCCTTTACGATTTAATCTTTATTCGTTCAGGCGTTTCGAACTTCATCTTCATTAGTCGGGTTCAATATGGCCTTCCTCCTGAAAAACCAGCTAAAAATTCAAATGGAGGTTTGATTTTTGTTCTAAAAAAATTAAAACCGCAGGAATTGAAAGATTTGACTGATGCTCACCCAGGATTTCAGATCGTGAACTTCAGCAGCGGTTCGATTGACGTTACATCTTTAAGTCGGGCCCTTGGCATTGTGGAACAAACAGTAACTCCTTCACCGTCAGCGGCTGCGTCCAGTACTGGCGGGAAATATCTTCCGGCACGTAGAAAGACTCCTCAACTGCCGACGGCAGAAAGAATGGAGAAAATAGTTGAATTTTTAAAGAGCAAAGAAAATCAGCCGCAAACCGTGGGTGAAATTGCCAAAAACTTTTTTAGCGTCACTATTGGAAATGCAGATAATGCCCAACAAGGCATCATACGGAAATTTATGCAAGCGTATCCCAAAATTTTTAAACAGCGGACTGTTAAAAGATTGATTGCTTTCCGAGTTGTTCCTGCAAAGTATACGCAGTTACAAGGAGATGATTGGAAAGAAATATTGGCCGGATGGCTTGCAGGCCGCGCCCAATCAAGCACAGACCTTTCTGAGGCGCAAAAGCGCGATATGCAAATTGCCGAAGCCATGTTTAGTGTTTTAAAATCTCGTCAGAATTTAAGCGTCACGGATATTCAACCCTCAATCTCCGCAAAATTGTTCGGAGATCTGAATGATCCCGGTAAAAAAATCCGAAGCCTTGCCACTGCGCTTTCTAAGGCGGGTATTTTGCAACAAGGAAACGAAAAAGCAAGAGGAAACAAGGGAGGAACGCCCCTTTCTGTTTACAGTCTTGGAAAATCATGGAAAAGGCTATGGGGAGAAAAGAAAGAAGAAATCGTAGCTGAGCTTAATCGCCGCTCAGAAATGCGCGTAGACGATGGCGGAATAAGCCGAAGACACTATAAGGACCGTCTTGCTGACAGACGCAAGTTCGCGGACAACGGAGCTCCTACGCAGCCATTATCATTTTATGATGTGCGAAAGGCCGCAAATCTGCAAAAGGTCAATCGGTTTGCGGCACATCAGGCTGAATTGGAAGCATTATATGACGAGGCGGACCTGGGTTCACTGAAAGTCCGGGGAGATTTTTCAATACCTACTCCGCGCGCAATTTCCAAAGGATATAGCACCATTACGCCGGATCTTGTGCGTAAATATGTAAGCGCTTTGGGACATAATCTCGTGCCTGGCAGCTATGAAGCCGCAGAGTTAAGAAAAAGAATCGTACAAATTTTTGGCGGGATCAAACCTAGGGAGAAAAGGAACGCTCGGCAATTCGGTAATATGCTTTGGAAAAGGTCGAATAATTTGAATGTTGTTTTGGATTTAATCCGGCGCGAATTGGAATACGATCCTGATCGTTTCAAAGTGAGAAATTTGGAATTGAAAAAAATCAAAACTGTGATTGCGATCGCACGCAAAGAGGGAAGGATACCTAAAAGATCATTTGACCGCGCGGCCGCTTCTTTAAAGAAGGCGGTTGAAGATGACGGCCGTCTATCTTGGATTTTGGTTTCAAGCGTATTGCAAAATGCAATTCGACAGGAAGTTAATGGTACTCGAACAAAAAAAAGGCAGGCTGTTGACTCTGCGATGGCGTGGAAGGTTCTCGAGCATCAGGCGAAATTTAAAAGATATATTTACATCCTTTATCAAGACGGAGGAATTCGCCAGCGCGCCGGTACTATCCGTCATGTGCATATGTATCGGAACAAGCTGATAGTTTCATGGAGCAATTTCAGCAAAACTAGTTTTAGAAATGACAGCCCTATTTTTGATGTTCTTGATGAAAAGGGATATTCTCTGACCGCGAATCATCGCAGCTTAAGAATTCGTTCTTCGCGTCATCCCGCTGCCTCTGAGATGCGCGCGAATGTAGTGATTCATCGATTAACGAGATATTTAAATCAAGCGCCGCGGGTGAGTGAAGTGGTTCAGGAACCTATTGTGGTTTTAGCGGGAGATGTCGATCGAACCATTCGAAGAATGACCCTGCCGGTATTTGAAACAAGATTGCGGCAAATCCAGGCAAGAGCTGAGCATCAAAAAGTCAGAATTTATCTTAGAAATCTTGCTCGGATTGCGGAAGCAGTTTTGAAAGATTTCCAGGGTGATGTGGGAATAGCGTTTAATCTCGAAGGGTCTGAAGCTCAAATGCTGCAAATGGCGCTTTCCGAACTTCGAGAGATTGGGAATTCACGTATTCATTTGCTGGTTCCGAGCGGGCCTTTATCAGAAATTCATGTGCCTGGAATGATGACAGAAACAATCGGGCGTTCAATCGAAAATGTCACACGCAATCGATTCCCACTTTTACAAGAGGGGATCGCGACCCTTACGGATGAGGGGCGCGATCTTGAGAATGAACGCTTTTATGGCGTTGATTCCCGTGGATCCGAAGCTTTGTCCGGTTTGAATTCAACAAATCGAAAAGTCGTAGATTATGCGACACGAAGTATTATTTCCATTATTTTAGGCGTGGTTGATCCTAGGGCCACGCTGGTTCGCAATCCGCAAATGGATGAGGATGCGCTTCTCCGGCTGAATCGTGCCTTGTTCGGTGTTGATACCTTCAATGAAGCAACCAATCGCGCCATTCAAAAAATAGGTTGGAATCGTATGACGGTTGATGTCGGCATACTCTTTGATCTCCTGACGCAATATCGGGCCAATTCCGAAGTCCGCACGGCGGCGTAAAGCAAAAAAAGCCGGTTGTTTTGGGTGTAGAAAAATTTCTGCAGAATCAGTATACTTGCCTTCCATGATTCCTAAATTGCATCCTTCATTAACCATCGAGCGCTGGCGGACTATAAGTTTAGATAAACGCCTCTTACATATTTTATCTGAGCTTGGCCGGGCTAAAAACTGGATACAGGAAAATAATCAGGAATATGCAAATCTTTCCTTGGAGCGCGCGCTTGAATTGATCGATTTGACCATTGAATCCGGCGTGGAAGGAAAGTCGAGATTTTTTCCACGCGAACTTTTAAGATTACGGAAAACTTTGGCAGAGGTTTATGTTTCACCTTCCAAAGACTACGAAGAATTTTTAACTTTGATGAAGAGTTTCATGGATTTGGATCCATCCATTCATAATTTAAATTTGCAGATCTGACATGAAGACAAACTGGACTTATGAAAAAGCCGGGGTGCCGCACTTAAAAGGCGACCCCGGTTATAATCGCGAAATCGTCAAACTCATACGCTCTACCCACACGCCGGGCGTTCTCGGCAGTGCCACAGGGTTTGCGGCCCTCTTCGACTATAAAAAATCCGGGGTTAAAAATCCTCTCCTGGTTTCCTCGACCGACGGGGTAGGCACCAAACTCGAAATTGCCCGCCTGCAAAATCGTCACGACACCATCGGCATCGATCTCGTGGCCATGTGCGTCAATGACATTATCACTTGCGGCGCTAAACCGGTTTTCTTCCTCGATTATTTTGCCACCGGAAAATTCGACCCCAAACTTACACGCGAAGTCTTAAAAGGAATTGCTGCGGGCTGCCGCGAGGCCGGCTGTGCTCTCGTGGGCGGTGAAACCGCGGTCATGCCGGGCTTTTACCATGCTGATAAAAAATTCTCTCAATATGATGTGGCCGGATTTTCGGTGGGTGTTGTGGACCGGAAAAAAGTAATTCATGGAAAAAAGATACGAAAAGGGGACATGATTTTAGGACTGGCCTCCTCCGGATTTCATTCCAACGGTTATTCGCTTTTAAGGAAAGTCTTTCGTGAGCGCGACCTTCGGGGAAAACTGGGAAAAGAGCTTCTAACCCCCACGCGTATTTACGTTAAGCCGGTTTTGAAAGTCCTTGAGAAAGTGCCGGTTCATGGAATCGTCAATATCACAGGCGGCGGCTTTATTGATAATCTCCCCCGGGTGATTCCTGCCGGTTTAGGTGCTACAATTTATACGGATGCTTGGCCCATTCCCAGGCTCTTTGATTTCGTGCGGGATTCTGGTAACATATCCGACTTCGAAATGATGCGCACATTTAACCTTGGTATCGGGATGGTGTTCATCCTGAATAAGAATCAAATATCGCGTGCGCAGACGGTTTTATATCGAAACGGTATTTCGTCCTGGGTGATTGGTAAAATTAATCCGGGGCGGGGGGTAAAAATCCTATGAAAGTCCTGATCATCGGCTCGGGCGGAAGAGAACACGCACTCGCGTGGAAAATTTCCCAAAGCCCTCTTCTGACAAAACTCTACGCTGCGCCTGGAAATCCTGGAATTGCACGCCTTGCCGAATGCCGTCCCATTCAATCGGACGATCTTGCCGGACTTCTCAATTTCGCTAAAACAGAAAATATCGATTTGACCGTGGTCGGTCCAGAATCTCCGCTTGTGGCGGGGATTACGGATGAATTTCAAAAGGCCGGCCTGAAAATTTTCGGCCCCTCCAAAGCGGCCGCGACACTCGAGGGAAGCAAGGCCTTTGCCAAAGACCAAATGAATAAGTTTGGCATTCCTACCGCACCTTATGAAATTTTCTCTCATATTAATGAAGCTAAGCATTATTGCGTAGAAACCGACATGCCGGTGGTGATTAAGGCCGATGGCCTTGCTGCCGGAAAAGGCGTCGTGATTTGCCAGACATCGCAGGAAGCGGTGGCGGCGCTGACACAAATTATGTCGGAAGGAATTTTCGGCGATGCCGGCAAAAAAGTGGTGATTGAAAAAATGGTGGAAGGTGAAGAACTTTCCGTCCTGGCTTTAAGCGACGGCAAAAAAATCTTGCCGCTTGCCAGTTCTCAAGATCATAAACGGGTTTACGACGGCGACCGCGGGCCTAATACCGGCGGGATGGGAGCTTATTCGCCGTGTCCTTTTATTTCCGAAGAAAAATTCCGTGAAATTGTGGACATTGCCATCCGTCCCATGATTCAGGGGATGGCGGCAGAAGGAAATCCTTATCGCGGTCTTCTTTATGCCGGAATCATGATGACCAAAAATGGCCCCGTAGTTTTGGAATATAATTGCCGTTTCGGAGATCCTGAAACCCAGGTGGTACTGCCGCGCCTAAAATCCGATCTTCTTCAGATTTGTGCTGAAATTGCGGCGGGTGAAATTAAAACTGAAAGTTTGGAATGGCATGAAAAAGCCTGTCTCGGTGTGGTCCTGGCGTCCGGAGGATATCCCGGTTTTTATCACAAAGATTATGTCATCGATGGGCTTGAAGGCGTCTCCCATCTGGAAGATGCGGTGGTGTTTCATGCCGGAACTGCTTTTGGACCAGAGGGAAGAATCGTAACCAGCGGCGGGCGTGTTTTGACAGTCTCAGCTTTGGGCGAGAATTTGCGCGCTGCTCATGACCGGGCGTATACGGTCATCGGACAAATTCATTTTCAAGGCGGCTTTTACCGCCGCGATATCGGCCGGAGGGCCCTGGAGGTACTTCGATGACGGCGGGCAAGGTCGCCATTTTGATGGGAAGTGATTCGGATTTGGAAATTATGAAGGAAGCAGCAGATGTTTTAAATGAATTTCAGGTTGATTGTGACATTCAAGTGCTCTCAGCCCACCGTTCTCCGGAACTCGTGAGTGAATTTGCTTCGAAGGCCCGTGACAATGGTTACCGGGTGATTATTTGCGGTGCCGGCGGTGCGGCCCATTTGGCCGGTGTGGTTGCGGCCCATACAACCCTTCCTGTGATCGGTGTTCCTATGAATTCTACGCCTCTCGGCGGTTTTGATTCGCTGCTTGCCACGGTTCAAATGCCGGCGGGAATTCCTGTGGCGACTGTGGCCGTGGGAAAACCGGGCGCGCGAAATGCCGGTATTCTTGCGGTCCAAATGCTGGCCCTTGCCGATGCCGGTTTGGCAAAAAAACTTTCGGAATTTAAAAGCAAACTCACTGAGAGCGTTCGCGAAAAAAATAAAAAATTGCAAGCCCAGGTAAAATCCCGCTAGAAGCGGCCGGTCCTTCAATTGATGAAATCTACTGTCCTTGTCAAAATCGACCCGCGCGATCCCGATCTTTCGCGTATCCGCGAGGTTGCCCGTGCGGCCCGCGAGGGAAAAATTATTGGATTTCCCACCGAAACGGTCTACGGAATCGGCGCACCGATGAGCACTCCGGATATTTCGGAGAAATTAATTCGGATTAAGAAACGCGATGAAAACAAACCTTTTGCTTATCATTTGGGAGATTGGGAAATGGTGGATTTCCTGTATGTCAAACGCACTTCTATTTTCAGGCATCTCACCCGGCTTTTTTGGCCCGGTCCTTTGGCCTTGATCGTTCAAAATGAAAAGGGAGAAAAAATCGGGCTTCGTTTCCCTAAACACCGTATTGCGTCAGCCCTGATTAACGCAACGGGCGAGCCTTTTATCGCGACCAGCGCGAATTTGAGCGGCCAAAAGTCTCCGCGAAATGCCGACGAAGTCATGAAGCAGCTTGGCGGCGAAATCGATTATCTCATCGATTCCGGCACTTGTGAATTTTCCGAGGATTCCACCGTGCTGGATATTTCCGGGGATCAGCCGGTGGTCCTGCGTACGGGAGCGCTTGGCGGGAAAATTCTTCCGGAAGTGGAAAAAATAAACTCCGGAAAATATGCGCGAAAACGCATTGTTTTTCTCTGTACGGGAAATTCCTGCCGCTCTCCTATGGCGGAAGGATGGCTGAAAAAGGAACTTAGCCGCAAAGGTTTGAAGGACACCCGCAAAGACATTATGGATGCGGATTTAATTCTCGCCATGAGCGGGGAGCATGCAGAATTTATCACCAGCCTTGTTCCTTTGGCCAAAGACAAAATTAGAGTTTTGAATGTTCCAGACCCAGTGGGCCTCAGCATGAGTGTTTATGAAGAAACTATTCTCCTCATTGAAAAAAAATTGAAGGAAATGTGGGATGACATCGTCCGCTAAATCCAATAAAATCGCTTTTGGCTGTGATCACCGCGGTTTTGCTTTTAAAGCACTGGTTTTCGAAATTCTCAAAAAAAATGGATATGAAGTGGTGGATTGCGGCACGCATTCGGAAGAATCCGTGGATTATACCGACTTCATTTTTCCTGCCGCAAAATTAGTCAGCAATGGGGAATGTGTCCGCGCCATCGGGGTTTGTCATTCCGGTATCGGAAGTGCGATCGCGGCCAATAAAGTGCCGGGCGTTCGGGCAGCGCTCGTTCACAATGTCGAAGAAGCCGGACTTTCGCGCGCTCATAATGATGCGAATATGCTGATTCTTGGTTCCGGATTTATGTCCAAGGATATTTTACCTGCATTAATTGAAAAATGGCTGAAAACACCTTTTGAAGGGGGCCGGCATGAGCGCCGTGTTGATAAAATCCAAAAGTACGAGCAAAACCGCTGTGAATAATTCTTTCCTTAAAACCCAGGACCCGGAAATTTATCAAGCTATTCGCGGAGAAATTCTCCGTCAGAACCACAATATCGAACTTATCGCCAGTGAGAATTTTACGTCGCTCGCGGTTTGCGAAGCAGCAGGGTCCATTCTGACCAACAAATATGCCGAAGGTTATCCGGAAAAACGCTGGTATGGCGGCTGTGAAAATGTGGATGTGGTGGAAAGGCTCGCCATTGACCGCGCCAAAGCGCTTTTTGGCGCAGAGCACGCCAATGTCCAGCCGCATTCGGGAACGTCCGCCAATATCGCGGTTTTTATCGCCCTGCTTGAAAACGGGGACAAAATTCTGGCCATGGATTTATCGCATGGCGGGCATTTGTCGCACGGGCACAAAATGAATTTTTCAGGGAAGTTTTATTCCATTATTTCTTACGGCGTCAGCGAAAAAGACGAACGCATTGATTATGATGCGCTGGAAAAAACGGCGCTTGAGCAAAAACCCAAAATGATTTTGCTCGGGGCCTCCGCTTATCCGCGCGTGATTGATTTCAAGCGCGGCCGTCAAATTGCGGATAAAGTCGGCGCGCTTCTCATGGTCGACATGGCGCATTTCGCCGGGCTCGTGGCCACGGGACATCATCCTAGTCCGGTCCCTTATGCGGATGTGGTGACGACCACGACGCATAAAACTTTGCGCGGGCCTCGTGCGGGATTGATTTTATGCCGCGAAAAATACGCCAAGGCGATTGATTCCAGCGTTTTTCCCGGAATTCAGGGAGGACCGCTGATGCATATTATCGCTGCCAAAGCTGTGGCATTAAAAGAAGCGATGGGCCCGGAATTTAAATCCTATTCCGAACAAATCGTGAAAAATTCCAAGGCCCTGGCGAAGGCGATGATCTCGCGCGGCTGGAAAATCGTTTCCGGCGGAACAGACAATCATCTTATGCTGGTGGATGTTACGGTCAAAGGATTTAACGGAAAAGATGTGCAGGACACATTGGACCGGGTGAAAATCACGGTCAATAAAAACATGATTCCTTTTGACAAACAATCTCCGTTTAAAGGTTCCGGCGTCCGTCTTGGGACTCCGGCAGTGACAACGCGCGGAATGAAAGAAGCGGAAATGGAAAAAATCGCAGAATTGATTGATCAAACTTTAAAAGCGCCGGCTGATGAGAGCAATCTTTCCAAAGTGCGCGCCAGCGTGGAAGATTTAACGAAGAAGTTTCCTCTCTACCCTGAATTATTAGAAAAGTATAAATAATATGAAGTGTCCCTTTTGTAAAAAAGAAAATGACAAGGTCATCGATTCCCGCTCCGCCAGTGAGGGGATGGTCATACGCCGCCGGCGCGAATGCGAGGCCTGCGGTAAAAGGTACACCACCTATGAGCGGATTGAGGAAATTCAGCTTTTTGTGATCAAAAAAGATCAGCGTCGAGAACTTTATAACCGGGAAAAGGTTCTCTCCGGGGTTTATAAGGCATGCGGAAAGCGCCCGATCCCGCTTTCGGACCAGGACAAGGTGGTTGATGAGCTTGAGAAAATGCTTCGGGAGAAATATGAAAAGGAAGTTCCCTCCTCGGTGATCGGAGAATTCGTCATGCAGCGCCTTGCCAAGGTGGATTCCATCGCCTATGTCCGGTTTGCCAGCGTCTATCGTCAATTTCAGGACATTGGCCACTTCATGAAAGAAATCAAGACCCTTCTGGCCAAATAACCGTATTGCAATCTCTTTTTTCGTGTGTTAACATATGTTGCCTTTGGGACTTACGCGTTCCGGGGCCTAGGTTTCAAATTCCCATCAAAGGTGGTAAAAATGTCAACCCTATTCAAAGGTGTTTCCAAACAGGATTTGCAGTTTGAAAAAACAAAACCGGCATTGATCGCACCGGAAATTGTTTCTCAGGGAATGTCTCCCGTCGCTACGTTTTCTATAACGCTCTCTTTACTCCTTGCTGTGGCCAGTTTGGCGTTTGCTTCTTATCTTTATTATGAATCCCAAGCCGAAAAAGCGGGTTGGTCTTCGGTCGAGGCTTCACAAGTTCAATTCGGCGAGAGAGTGCAATCTCTCGAGACCGATGCCAATCAGGCCCGTGTTGACCTCGCGAGTACAAAGCAACAGTTAAAAACTATTACTTCTGAGAATGGCACATTGAAAAGTGAAATCAATAATTATCATGTCGTGATTGCCAATCTTCAGAAAGAGCTCAAAGATTTAAAAGAAAAAGCATTTCAGCCCGAAGAAATTTCGCTTTTGAGTATTCCGGCTCCTTCGTCTGGAGAGTCGACAAAAGTTGAGATCCAAACACCGGCCTCTGAATCTCAGACAAAATCCGATATTTCTCCTGAACCGACCATTGCTAAAAACGTCCCTCAGGTTTTGACCATCAACCGTAAATTTAAATTTGTCGTCATCAATACGGGCCTCAAAGATAAGATGAAAATAGGCGAATCTTTGACGGTGGAAAGAAACGGAAAAAAGATTGGAACGGTGGCGGTTGAAAAGCTTTATGATAATTTTTCCGCCGCAACGATTGTCGAGGAAGCAAAGAATGCTTCGATTCAAGAAGGGGATACCGTACGTCGTTCTTCGTAGGACTTTGATGAATTTGTTTTTTCTTCCGGGCTTCCTTCTGCTTTTTGTATTTTCTTCTCCCCTCCTGGCAGAAGAACCCCTCTCGGCCGATAACCAGCAGCGACTCAAACAGCTGGATTCCCGCATTGCCGCCATTGAAACCGCCCAGAAAAATCTTTTAGCCCAGCAGGATGAAATCCTGAGCCGCATTGGGCAGATTAAGACTTGGAAGCGTCATTCTGGTCATCGGACAACCCATTGAACATATCAGCCGCAGCTTCTTTCTCACGAATTCGGATTTTCCTCGCGATCTTCTTATTGCTTCTGGCCATTTCTGTGAATTTTACTCCTGCTGTTTATGCGCAATCCAACGAGCAGGATACGCAGATTAAAAACCTGGAAATGCGTTTAGCCCAAATCGAAGCCAATCAAAAGAAAATTCTCGAAAAGCAGGATGAAATCCTAAAACAACTCGATACTTTGCGCATTTGGGTCAGGCGTAACTGAGTCCCTGTCCCATGGCCTCAATTACCGTCACAGGTCCAGCTCGTATTCAAGGTTCCCTAATTCCTCCCGGCGATAAATCCATTTCGCATCGTGCCGTCATGTTTGGCGCGCTAAGCGAAGGCGAAAGTTCTTATTCCCATTTTCTTGAAGCCGAAGACTGTCTTTCGACCTTGAATGCTTTCCGTGCGATGGGTGTTCCGATTGATTATCAAAAAGGTTCGGGAAAAATCACAATTCATGGTGTGGGTTTGCGCGGATTGAAAGCACCGGCCGGAGAAATTGATTTGGGAAATTCGGGGACTTCCATGCGAGTCATGATGGGAATTTTGGCCGGCCAGAAATTCGAAGTGGTCCTTACGGGCGATCCTTCTCTTTCTTCGAGGCCCATGCGCCGTGTGACGGACCCTTTGAAAAAAATGGGCGCGCAGATCAAAGGAAAAGACAACGGCAACTTTGCTCCGATTACGATTCGCGGGGGAAAACTCAAAGGCATTGAATTTGATAATCGTCTGGCCAGCGCGCAGGTCAAGTCCGCCATTCTTTTTGCCGGGCTTTATGCTGACGGTCCCACTAAAATCCGGGAGTCTATTTTTTCGCGCGATCACACGGAAAGATTTCTTCAGGCCGCCGGCGCGCCGCTCAAACGGGAAGGGGATTGGATTGTGATTGAAAAGGCGGAACGTCTCAAACCTTTTCAGGCGCAAATTCCGGGGGATATTTCTGCGGCAGCCTTTTTTATTGTCGGGGCGGCGATGATTCCCGGATCTTCCCTGGTGGTGGAAAAGGTATGTCTCAACCCTACTCGTACTGGCCTCATCCGGGTGCTGGAACGTATGGGTGCTTCGATTCAAACCCAGATTACCCAGCGCGAACCGGAACCGCTTGGAGTGATTCGGGTCGAAGGGCGTAAACTCAAGGGAACTCGTATTGCGAAAAATGAAATCCCAAGTTTGATTGACGAACTTCCCATTCTCATGACGGCCATGGCCGTTGCCGAGGGGGAGAGTTTGATTTCGGGGGCGGAAGAATTGCGCGTTAAGGAAACCGACCGTATTCACTCTATGGCGGTCAATTTAAATGCGTTAGGAGCGGATCTTCAGGAGCTGCCCGATGGTTGTATTATCCGGGGAGGGGTAAAGCTCCATGGAGGGAAAGTCACTAGCTTTGGCGATCACCGTACCGCAATGAGCATGGCCATTGCCGCTTTAACTCTGGAAGGCGAGGTTGTGATTGAAGATACGGCCTGCGTGGCTACATCCTTTCCCAGCTTTTTTGAGGAATTGAGTCGTCTTCGGCGTTAGGTAGTTAGGTACCCCTTCCAAAAGTACAGGGTTCAAGTTTCTAAAAAAATTAGACCCTGTACCGCCGGAAGGGGTACCAATAAGGAAAATTGTTTTGACAGTGCAGGGTAATTTGGATATACTTCTCGTCACTTCGTAACTCAAATCCCTCTAAAAGGATGCGAATAAATTCATGGTATTACTTGATCGAATTCTCGGCGTTTTTTCCAGCGATATTGGAATTGATTTAGGAACTGCCAACACCCTTGTTTATGTTAAAGGACAAGGCGTTGTGTTGTGCGAACCTTCCGTTGTTGCGATTGATCGCGCTTCTCACACTGTTCTTGCTGTTGGTGAAGAAGCTAAACGCATGCTCGGCAGAACTCCCGGAAATATTGTGGCGATTCGTCCGATGAAAGACGGCGTAATCGCAGATTTTGATATTACTGAAGCTATGCTCCGCTATTTTATCCGTAAAGTCCACCGCGCCAATCGTCTTGTCAGTCCGCGTGTTGTGATTGCAGTCCCGAGCGGAATTACCGAAGTTGAAAAACGCGCTGTGAAAGATTCTGCCGAACGTGCCGGTGCACGCACTCCGGTTTATCTTGTGGAAGAACCGATTGCCGCTGCGATTGGAGTCGGACTTCCGATTCACGAACCGGCCGGTAATATGATTATTGATATTGGCGGCGGCACCACAGAAATTGCCGTCATCTCTCTTTCCGGAATCGTTTTTTCCAAAAGCATTCGCATTGGCGGTGATGAATTTGATGAAGCCATCATCACCCACATGAAAAAATCTTACAATTTAATGATCGGGGAGAGAACCGCGGAAGAAATTAAAATCCGTATCGGTTCGGCTTATCCGATGGCGGAAGAAACCACTTTGGACGTTAAAGGCCGCGATATTCTGGCCGGGCTTCCTAAAACGGTCACCATCACGAGCGAAGAAGTGCGTGAGGCTTTGGCCGAGCCTTTGTCCGCGATTCTTGAAGCCGTACGCATCGCCCTTGAGCGGACACCCCCCGAACTTTCCGCTGATTTGATTGACCGGGGCCTTATTCTTGCCGGTGGAGGCGCGCTCTTGCGCGGCCTCGATAAATTGATCAGCGAGGAAACAGGTTTGCCGGTGCATATTGCCGATGATCCTCTCACGGCCATTGCGCTTGGGACGGGCCGTTATCTGAGCGATTTTCATCTTCTCAAGCGTCTCGCCGTCAACAACAATAACAATAATAATAAAGAATATTAATCACGGCCGCCGGTTATAGGGGCCATGAAGTTGTGGCAGTAGTAATGCGCAGCCGTTCTCCCTATTATCTCTTCTTTTTTGCCGCCATCCCCGTTCTTCTTATCCTTCAAAATCCCCAAGTCAGCGGATCTTTACGCGGTTTTTCCTTCGCTATCATAAAACCTTTCCTAGTTTCAGCAGATATGATCCAAAATCTTTTTGTCTCCGGCCGGGAAGGAGCAGGGCATTTCTGGAAAACTTTCCATGACCAGTCTAAAATGGAAGCGCGCTTAAACGAACTTGAATCGAAGGTTGTTCTTGTCAAAGAGCTTGAGCGGGAAAATGAAAGACTGAAAAAACTTTTAGCTTTCAAGAACACTCTCGCCGGAAAAAAGATTGCGGCACGAGTGATCGGATGGGATGCGACGCCGTGGAGAAAAACAATGATTTTGGATAAAGGCTCCAAAGATGGCCTCAAAAAGGAAATGGCGGTGGTGGTGGCTGAAGGCGTCGTGGGAAGAATTCTCGAAGTCGGCCCCGTGACGGCAAGAGTGATTCTTTTGCTTGATCCCGAGGCGCGTGTGGGAACGATTACAGAGCAAAGCCGGGCACAGGGGATTGTCGCCGGCGATGGTTCTCCCAAACTTCATATGGAATATTTGACTCTCGACAGCGGCGTGGTCGTGGAAGAAACGGTGATTACTTCGGGCGTGGGCGGTATTTTCCCGAAAGGGTTGAGGATAGGAACGATTGAATCCATCAGCCGTGATCCCGATGGCCTGCATCTTGCGGCTTATATCCGCCCTTTTGTTTCCTTTTCAAAATTGGAGGAAGTAATATGCCTCGAATCTTCTCAGGCAAAGTAATTCTTTATTTGATTATTCTCGTGGCCCTGGATATGTCACTCAGGCCGATGATCCGGCTCTGGGATGCCGGCCCGATATTTATTTATCTTATGATTCCTTACGCGGTGTTTCAGTGGGAACGTTCCCGCGCTCTTACGCTGGCCGCCTTCATCGGAGTTTTTCGCGACCTCACCGGGACTCATCCACTTGGCCTGGAAACAATTGTTCTGGTTCTTTTTACTTTTCTTTTTGATTTATTGGCCCAAAAAGTGGAGAGAAATTTCAATTTCATCCGGGTGGCCGGCACTTTTCTTTTTGTCTTTTGTGTTTTGACCGTCCTTGCCGTGGCGGCTTGTTTTTTCGGAGGAGATGCAGCGTTCGGTTATCCGGCCGGGGTGGTATTCGTGACGGCCTTTTATACGGGATGCCTTGCCCCGCTTTTTTTCAATCTTACAGCGCGTTGGTTTCATGATCGATTACCGCTCAAACAATACGAATTATTTGGATAATGCAGACAAGTTTTCGCTTTCTCATCCTCAAAGCTTTAATCTATAGCGGTTTTGTATTTCTTAGCTTCGGTCTTTTTAATGCTCAGGTCATTGAAGGCCGGCGTTACCGCAAACTCAGCGAACAAAACCGCATCCGCCTTATTCCGCTGGAAGCCCCGCGCGGAAGGGTTTTTGACAAAAACGGCCATTTGCTGGCCACGAACCGTCCTTCTTACGATGTTGTCGCCACTCCTGAAGACGTCACCCCGGAAGTTTTTAGCCGCCTTTCCAAACTTCTCAAAATGCCGGAGAAAAAAGTCCGCGAACGTATGAGCGGTCCGCGCGAATATCCCTTTGCGCCGGTGATTATTCAAGAAGACATCTCACGGGATCTTGTTTTTCAGATCGAACAATACCGGCCTGAACTTCCGGGCGTCGAGATCCGGGTTTCGTTTTTACGCTATTATCCTTATGGCGAAACCGCTTCCCATATTATCGGTTATATTGGAAAAATCGGGCCGGACGAATATCAAAAATTGCAGCGTGACCGTTACGGATTAAATTCGTTTGTCGGCAGATTCGGTATTGAAAAAATTTTTGATGAGCGGCTGCGGGGCTGGCGCGGCGGCCGCCAGATCGAAGTCAATGCCTATGGCCAATTGATGAAAGTTCTTTCTCAAAAAGATCCTGAGCATGGACAAGACCTTCATCTCACGCTTGATTTGGATTTTCAGCAAAGAGTCATGCAGCTCATTGAAGGAAAACGCGCTTCCGTGGCCGTTCTCAATTTAAAAACCGATGGCTTGATCGTTCTTGCCAGTTCTCCGGCTTTTGATCCGAATGTCTTCGTTAATCCGGGGCTGGGTGAAGCACGGCTTGAGTTTTTGAAAGATCCCGAATCTCCTTTACTTGACCGCGGTGTTTCATCAGCTTATCCGCCGGGATCTGTTTTTAAACTTGTGACCGCGCTTGCTGCGCTTCAAACCGGGAAAATCAATCCGCAAACCCGCTTTTTTTGCCCCGGTTATTTTCAATTAAAATCCGGCTCAAGACCTTATCATTGCTGGAAAGAGGGTGGGCATGGCTCGCTCAATCTTTATCAGGCCATTGAACGTTCCTGCAATGTTTATTTCTACAATTTGGGAGCGCGGCTTTCCCCGGAAGAAATTTCTCAGTACGCGCGTGAACTCGGATTGGGGGAGCGTATGCAGCTTGAAACCAGCAATATTGCGCCTGGGCTTGTGCCGGATGCGGCCTGGAAGCGGACAAAATATCATGACAAATGGTATCAGGGCGAAACTTTGAGTTTTGCCATCGGACAAAGTTATCTTCTCACTTCTCCCATTCAAGTCCTGCGTTTGGTGTCAATTATTGCCAAAGATGGTTTGATGGTGGAGCCGCATCTTTTGGAGGAAGAAAATGCATCTCCTGCTGCGAAACAACATGTGGCCATCAATGAAGAAAATCTTAAAACCATCAAACGGGCCATGCTTCAAGTGGTTCAGTCGGATTACGGCACGGGCCAGTTTGCGCGCCTAAGTTTTGAAAAAATGGCGGCCAAAACCGGCACGGCGCAGGTGCCGCCTCGGAAAGCTCATAGCTGGATGTCCGGATTTTTCCCTTATCAGAATCCGGAAGTTGCCTTTGTGGTTTTTGTCGAACATGGCGGCCCGGGAGGACTTACCTCGGCGCATATTGTGAAAAAAATGTTTGAAATCTGGAGGGACATGAATGCTCAAAAGGTGGCTTAAAGATATTCATTGGCCTCTTTTTTTTGCCATGGGGGGCTTAGTCGTGGTGGGCAGTGCTTTTATTTATAGCGCTGCGTATCACGATTCCGGTTCTTACGAAACCAAACAGCTTTTTTGGGTTATGGTGGCGCTCGTCATCTTTTTTGCCATGGCTTTTCTGGGTTACCGTTCTCTTTTGGGAATGTCCTATTTGCTCTATGTGCTGGCAATTATTTGTTTGGTGGTGGTGCTTGTTCTGGGTGAAGCACGCCTCGGTGCCCAGCGCTGGTTGAGACTTGGCCCCATTGCCTTTCAGCCTTCGGAATTCGCCAAACTCGCGACTATTCTGGCGTTGGCTAATTTTTTGGGCTCGAATAATCGATGGGAAAAAGAAGGAAGAATTTTTCTTGCGGCTGCAGCCATCGCCCTTGTTCCTTTTATTTTGATTGTGAAACAGCCTGATTTGGGCACTTCGCTTATGTTCATCCCTATGATGATTGCCATGCTTTTTATCTGGGGACTTCGTTACCGTTATTTTATTTTTACGGCCCTAACCGGGCTGGTTGCGGCCCCGCTGATGTGGGGAGTTTTAAAAGAATATCAGCGTAAGAGAATTCTTGTCTTTCTTGATCCGGACCGTGACCCATTGGGTTCCGGTTATACGGCGATTCAATCCAAAATTGCGGTGGGATCAGGAGGATTGTTCGGCAAAGGTTATATGGCAGGCACGCAAAGCCAGCTTCAATTTGTTCCGGAACATCATACGGATTTTATTTTTTGTGTGATCGGAGAAGAATGGGGATTTGCCGGTGCCCTGCTTTTATTAGTTCTTTATGGGCTTCTTTTCCGTGCCGCTTTTCAGGTGGTTGAACATACGACGGATATGAAGGCCAAATTGCTTGTGGCTGGAATTGCGGCCGTGGTTTTTTCCCAGGTTTTTATCAATATTGGCATGAGTATCGGCCTGATGCCGATTACGGGAATCACATTGCCTCTGGTCAGTTATGGCGGTTCTTCGCTTGTCATGACTGCGATCGCACTTGGTTTGGTCCTAAGTATTTATAAAGAGCGGTCGATTTTTTAAGGATATAAAATTGCTCGGGGCGCACTAAAGTACAGCCCCGGAATTTTGATTAACTATACTCGGGACTATTTATAAGGTTATTCCGGGGCGTAGCTCAGCCTGGCTAGAGCGCTTGCTTTGGGAGCAAGATGTCGCAGGTTCAACTCCTGCCGCCCCGATAATTTTTACGTAGTAAAAATTATCGCCCCAGGAGGCCGAAGGCCGACGTGGGGCTTCCAATATTGCCCCAATTGATTTTTGAGGAACAGATGATTCGACGATTCTTCACTCATTTAGCCATCATTCTCGTTCTCGCCACCGTCTATTTTTTTGCCGGCAAATTTGGTCTCTCGCTTGCATTTGTCCATAAAAGTTCCAGTGCCGTATGGCCGCCGACCGGAATTGCTTTAGCTGCGGTTTTTTTGCTGGGTTATCGCGTCTGGCCGGGGATTTTTGTCGGGGCTTTTCTCGTCAATTTATTCACCGAAGGAACAATACTCACTTCGCTCGGCATTGCAACGGGCAATACTCTGGAAGCCGTAGCGGCAGTTTTTCTGATCCAGTATTTCATTAAAAGCCGGCATCTTTTTGAGCGGGCCCGCCATGTTTTCCAATATGTGGTCCTGGCATGTTGGGTGAGTCCTGTTATAAGCGCTACATTCGGGGTCACAACGCTTTCGCTGGCTGGTTTTGCGAAATGGCCTTACTACGGCCTTATTTGGAGCACCTGGTGGCTAGGCGATATGGTGAGCGCGCTCATTATTGCGCCATTTCTGATTATTTGGATCCAAAAGCCTTTGCTTTTTTTGAAACTCCGGCGATGGCTTGAAGGAATATTTCTTCTGCTTTTGGTATTTGCAGTCAGTCAGTTTGTTTTTGGTGAAAAATTATTTTTCGAAACCAACAGTTATCCCCTGGAATACTTATGTATTCCCGTTCTTTTGTACGCCATTTTTCGATTTGGCCTGCACGGAGCAGTTTCGAGCGCTTTTTTAATTTCTCTGATTGCCATTTATGGGACACTTCGCGGATATGGCCCATTTGCCGTCACCGATCCCAATCTATCCCTCTTATTGCTGCAAGCCTTTATGGGAACGATTACCCTGACGGCGCTGGTCCTATCGGCGGTCCTATCCGAGCAAAAACGGATTGAGCATATTCTTCGAAAACGGGAGGGAATAGAAAAATTCCGGGCTGTCACTGAAACCGCAAATGATGCGATTGTCTGTGCTGACCATCACGGAAATATCACTTATTTCAACAAGGCGGCAAAAGAAATTTTTGGCTACGCTTCCGACGAAATCACGGGCCAGCCGCTGACCATGATTATGCCCGAACGGTTTCGTGAAGCCCATCGAAGGGGATTGGCACGATTTTTGAGAACTCAGCAATCCCATATTATTGGCAATACGGTCGAACTGGTGGGCAAAAAACGTAACGGCGTAGAATTCCCTCTAGAACTTTCTTTAGCAAGTTGGAAATCCAAAGGGGAAATATTTTTTGTTGCGATTATCCGTGATATTACAACGCGCCGGCAATCTGAAAAGGCCCTGCAGGAGAGCGAAGAACGGTCCCGGCTTCTTGTGAGCCATGTTAAAGATTATGCCATTTTTATGCTGGATCCCAAGGGGAATGTCTCGAGTTGGAATCAGGGCGCGGAGCGGATTAAAGGCTATAAAGCGATCGAAATTGTCGGAAGACATTTTTCTGCATTTTATCCTGAAGAGGACCAAAAAAGGGGAAAACCTGCCAAGGAATTGGAAATCGCCGTCCGGCAGGGCGTTGTCAGGGATCAAGGGATTCGGATACGAAAAGACGGCACTCCTTTTTTCGCGGATGTGGTGATTACTGCCTTACGGGATGAAAATAAAAATCTGCGCGGGTTCGGAGAAGTCACTCGTGATATTACGGAAATAAAAAAAGCCGAAGAGATGATGAAGCATAAGAATTTACTGATGCTTCTTTTGCAGGTGATTGCATTGGCAGCTAACCAGGCACAGACCGTTGAGGAGGCAATGCAAATCTGTATCGACGAAATTTGCTCCCACATGGGATGGGCTGTCGGGCATGCTTACAAAAATATGCCGGGCCAGTTTGAAGAAGTCGTTTCCACGGGTTTGTGGTACTCAGGGATGCCGGCACGTTTTCAGGCATTCTGCCGCGCGACTAAAAATACAAATTTCAATTTGAGCAAAGATTTTCTAGGAACGGTTCTGGTGACGAAAAAACCAATATGGATTAAGGATATTGCGAGTGAACCTCAATTTCAAAGAAAAGGCCTGGCTCGGGAATTGGGACTTCGCACGGCCTTTATTTTTCCCATTTTAATTGGCAATGATGTTGCCGGTGTTTTAGAATTTTTTTCGGAGAAAAATTTGGAACCTGACGAAGGACTCCTTGCCATTACGCCGCAAATCGGGGTTCAAATTGGCTATGTTCTCGAACGCCAGCGCGCGCGGGAAGCCCTTAAAAATGCTTATTCGGAATTGGAAGTTCGTGTGGCGGACCGGACCAAAGAACTCAAAAAAGCCAATGAAACACTCAAACAGCTTGACCGGATGAAATCCGATTTTATTTTGACCGCCTCCCATGAACTTCGCACGCCTTTGACTTCGATTAAAGGGTATATTTCGCTGATCTTGGGAGAGAAGGCGGGAGAGATCAATGACTCTCAGCGTGAATTTCTCAATCATGTTAAAAATGCCACGGACAGGCTGTCGCGTCTTTTGAGCGAACTTCTCAATATCGCTAAAATTGAGTCTGGCGAAATTCCCATGAAACGTGAAAAAACAGAAATCGCAGATTTATTGCGCCAGGAGGTCGATATTTTTAAAGGGGAGGCCGCCCAAAAAAATATTTCGCTGGATCTTAGACTGGAAAATAAGACTGAGGTCATTGAATGTGACCAGGATAAAATAAGGGAGGTTTTCGCCAATTTAATTAATAATGCCTTAAAATATACGCCCCGAAACGGAAAAGTCCGGATTTCCGTCCGCCGCGAGGAACTAAATATGGTCATTGAGGTCAAAGATACGGGGATAGGGATTAAGCTCGAAGACCAAGCCAAGATTTTTCAGCCTTTTCATCATGTCCGCCAAACCGGCCTTGAAGGTGAAGATAGCACGGGGTTAGGGCTGGCTTTGACCAAGAAAATTGTAGAGGCGCATCAAGGTAAAATTGAGGTGGAAAGCCATGAAGGGGAAGGGTCTATTTTTACGGTCATTTTGCCCATCCGGAGTGCCTCTAAGAATTAAAAACACCGGCTATCATCTTAAGTGAAAATCAGGTATCATTTAAGCAGAGGAAAGTAATCTTGAAGTCTGGAGGAAAGTGAAAATGAAAGGGAAGATTCTGGTCGTTGATGATGAGTGGTCTATCCAGGAACTATTGAAAAATGTACTTTCTTTATCTGGGTTTGAAGTCGTGATTGCTGCCAATGCCGCCGAATTTCGCGAACAAGTATTTTTAAGCCGGCCTGATGTGATTATTTTGGACATTATGCTGGGAGATAGTGACGGTACTCAGGTTTACAAACAGCTTCTTGCCGAGGGACTCGATGTCAATATTCCGGTTATTTTTCTTTCCGCGCTTGCCCAGGACCGCCCCTCAACTCCTCCCCGGTCTGACCGGAAATATGCTTTGATAGGGAAGCCCTTTGACCCTGACGAGCTTATCCGGCAATTAGACCATCTCGTTGCTTCCTGACCAATTTCCTAGAAAATTTTTTGCCTGATGGACAATAATTTATGCTAGGATACTGCTATGAGTATGCCAGGCCCTTTAGAAGTAGTCGTAATCCTATTAGTGGTGCTTCTTCTTTTTGGAGCGAAACGTCTGCCTGAAATCGGCCGTGCCCTCGGAGAAGGAATTCGGGAATTCAAGAAATCTTTAAAAGAAGGTTCGGAAGAAAACCCTCAGGAAAAGAAATAGTCCCACCGACTTTTGTCGCTGCTCTTAATATCCCGCCCTATAAAGCCGTTAATTTAGAAAATTTTTATTTTCCGCAAAGGGACAGATGAAGCAACTATTGTATCCAAAATTATTCAGCACTTTAAAAGGTTATCATCGGGAGAATTTTTTCTCTGATTTGACCGCCGGTATTATCGTCGGAATCGTGGCGCTGCCTCTTGCCATTGCTTTCGCTATTGCCTCCGGAGTTTCGCCGGATAAGGGACTCGTCACCGCCGTTATTGCCGGGTTTCTAATTTCACTATTGGGCGGGAGCCGTGTGCAAATCGGAGGCCCAACCGGCGCCTTTGTCGTGATTGTTTATGGAATCGTACAGCAACATGGAATCGAAGGATTGATTCTTTCCACGATCCTGGCTGGGATTTTACTCATCGTCATGGGCCTTGCTGGATTAGGCAACGTGATTAAATTTATCCCTCATCCTGTAATCGTTGGTTTTACGAGCGGTATCGCGGTTATTATTTTTTCCTCGCAAATCAAAGATTTCTTAGGCCTTCAAATTACCACGCTTCCTGCAGAATTTTGGGAAAAATGGGCGGCTTATTCCGACAGAATGAATACCTTCAATTTATATTCTTTTTTGATTGCCCTGGGGACCTTACTTCTTATTGGATTATGGCCGAAAGTTTCCCGGAAAATTCCGGGGTCAATGATTGCCATCATTATCTTTTCGGCATTAGTCCAAATTTTTCATCTTCCCGTTGAAACTATCGGAAGCCGCTTCGGAGATTTGCCCCATGCATTGCCCGCGATTCATATTCCAGACATCCATTTATCGACACTAAGCCATCTTATAAAACCGGCTTTCACTATTGCCGTACTTGGCGCCATTGAGTCGCTTCTTTCGGCTGTGGTTGCTGGACGGCATGATCGGGGGACGGCACCGTTCCAATATGGAGTTGATCGCGCAGGGAATAGCCAATATTTTTTCGGGTCTTTTCGGCGGGATTCCGGCAACAGGCGCTATTGCACGTACTGCGACCAATATTAAAAATGGCGGACGTACTCCGGTGGCAGGAATAGCCCATGCCCTGACGCTTTTATTCATCGTTCTATTTCTGGGACAATGGGCCAAATTAATTCCCATGGCTTGTTTAGCCGGGATTCTGATTGTTGTGTCCTATCATATGAGTGAGTGGCGTTCTTTTGTGGTTATTTTCAGAGGGCCGAAAAGCGGCTGGATTGTTTTATTGACCACTTTTCTTTTGACCGTTTTCATCGATTTGACGGTTGCTATTGAAATCGGGATGGTGCTTTCCGCCTTTCTTTTTATGCATCGTATGGCGGAAGTCACTCATGTGCAGGTTATTGCCAAGGAAATGACGGAACAAGAAGAAAAGGAAGACCGGCAGGCTGTCAATAAAATTCAGGTGCCCGAAGGGGTGGAAATTTATGAAATCAACGGGCCTTTTTTCTTCGGTATGTCCCACAAATTTGAAGAAGCAATGCGCAGTGTGGAAAAAAGGCCCAAAATCCGGATTTTTCGCTTACGGCATGTTCCTTTTATTGATTCGACCGGGCTTTATCATTTGGAACAATTTCACCGTCGCTGCCGGAAAGACCAAATCCACATGATTATTGAAGGAGTTCATTCTCAGCCGCTCAAGCTGTTAAAGAAAAGCGGGTTTTATGAAATGGTAGGAACTGAAAATTTTTTCCCCAATATTTACGATGCGATTCAGAAGGCGAAGGAAATAACCGGACATCCCGTGAAAATTCCACCTCCTCCGCCTTCTCCGGAAACCTCACAAGTTTCCTAAACCGAAGTTCCCACCTTAAACGAAGTTTTAATCGACCAAAAAATCGCGATCAATCCCAGGGCGGTGGCTACGAGTAAAGTTAGGCCATTGCTTGCGCCGTAATGCGAGGGCGCGAGCATGCCGAAGAGCATAGGGCCGGAGAGAAAAGTATTAACGCGTGAAGCGAGGCCGGCTTTTTTACGTACAGCGGCCACTTGATCGGCCGGGACCTGTCCGCTGAGCAGTCTTCTTTGAGCAGGCCAAATAATCATCCACACGTTAAACCACATAATAAAACCGAGCAGCATTCCGAAAAGAATCCAGACCGCACGCGCAGTCAGTTGACCGTCAGAACCGGTAAACAAAGCGCTTGGACCGAATCCCTGTCCGGGTGTGTACATGTAGAGAAGGGTAAAAAGAACCAGTCCTGAGAGAAAGGTAATCATGGCACCCCAGCGAAACCACCAAAGCGCCCGCGGCATCAGCTTGGGATTGACCAGCTTTTTAGCGGCATCGTCCAATGCACCCTGTAAGGGGACATTGACGAAATTGAAAAAATAAAGATGACCGATCCAGGTAATGCCCGCAATCACATGAAGCCAGCGGATAAGCAGGTGAATATTACTGTACAAGTCTTGTAACGCCATGATTTCCTCCTTGGTTACCATCCATTTTAACGATCACCGGATATCCGTCAAGCATTGTTCCGTAACGGATAAATGAGGTGGCCTGAAGCAGAGGGGGAGAGTATAATACGCCTCATGAATTTTTGGAAAAAATTCCTTTTTTCTTTTCTTGCCGTTTTGATTTTTTTTGGGGTTCTGGAAATCGTTCAAAGAATTCGTTACCCCTATGTTGGTTTTCGGCATATGAACAACTCTTTGGGTTTTCATGACCTTGAATTTTCTCCGGAAAAAGCCGAAGGAATCAAACGGATCATTTTTATTGGCAGTTCCACTACTTATGGCGGAGAAAGAATCTCCAGGACATTTCCGTCGCTTACCGGGAAATTTCTTAGAGAGAAAAGGCCGGATTTGAGGGTAGAAACCATCAATGCGGCCCTGCCCAGCAAAACTTCCTATTGGGAAATTGAGCGGATGAAAGAAACTCTCCGGTTCCAACCCGATATTTTTGTGGTGATGACCGGATATAATGACAGCGCTTTGGCGGATGTGGATCTTTTACAAATCCGTGAAAACGGAGAATTAGTGTTGAAACCGTGGCCGATAAGGCTTCACGGGTGGATTGCACGACATAGTGTTTTCTATGTGACCTTGAGAGAAAAAATATCCCTGATAAGGTATGGAACGACGCGTTACGCTTTCGGACCGCCGGTGGCGAAGCAAAAGGGGAAAAAGTTTAAAAATCCGGAATGGTTTGAACATTATCCGGAGAAGTTCCGCCGTAATCTTGAAACAATGATTGCCCTGGCCCGTGAAAACAATGTTTCCATTCTTTTTATCAAAGCGCCTCTCAGTCGTCAGCGCCGTCACGAAAATCCTCTTTATGAGCAAGCTTATGAAAGATTGATGAAGGAACTTTTAACCGTCGCTGGAGAGCATAACGTTCCGGTGATTGATCTGGAGCCGCTTTTCTCCGGCCCACGCTGGCCAAAATATCTATATCCCGACGGTCTGCATTTTAATGATGTCGGAAATGCTAAAATTGCCAGGACGGTAAGCCGTTATTTCTACAAATCGTTCGCGCCTTCCCCCAGAGTTTGATAGTCTACTTTTTTATTCCTTGCGCCCGTCCTGAAGGACTGGCAACAAGCGCCCGTAGCTCAGGCGGATAGAGCATCTGCCTTCTAAGCAGAGGGTCGGCCGTTCGAATCGGCCCGGGCGCACTTACGCTAATGCGTAAGTACTCCGCCGTGACAGTTCAAGGAAAACTGTCTACGGCGGTGCATTACGGTCACTCAATTAAGTTGCTCAGATTCACTTGGCCCGTAGTCCCGAGCGAAGCGAGGGGCGGGCGCACTTACGTTTTTAGAAGAACCATTTCTTCTGCGATTTTTCCAAGCCGAAAAAACTCTCCAAATCTTCATGTTTGGCTTTGGCATCATCGTAGCCCAGCTGAATAATTTCTCGAACGAATTTTTCGTGAAACATAAAACGCGTGGTTTTGCGGCGCAAGAGGCGGGAGACTTCATGGCCGATATTGATGTTGGCAGAATCAATTCGTTTGGACGGCTGAAAAAGGTAAATCTCCACCGGCAGACTTTTATGAATTTCAGCTTCATCGCTGGCCGCATCATAACTTAGCCGGTTGAGCAGCATTCGAATAATGATCTTGAGGCGCGGCCTAAATCCGTTGCTGTATTCCGGAAGTGCGTAAGGGATCTTTCGCTGCGTCGAAATATTTAAAATTTTAGTGGCCCCCATGGCCAATGCCGCACTCAGAGGACGGCTCAAGCTGATCGATCCATCCAAATAGTATCTTTCTCCAATTTTGACCGGCGGAAGAAATACGGGAACGCTGCAGCTTGCCTCCACATGATGATGATTGACCGAGTCCCTCAAACCGGTGGAATGAAATAAATCCCAGGTTGCGGCCTGTCTTCCTTCCAAAAACCAGCAGGAACGGCCTGACACAAGCTCCGTGGCCGAAACACCAATTCCCAGCGTACTGCCATGGCGGAATGCACGCTCTAAATTTTCCCTTTGAAAGCCCCTTTTGATGACCTCGCGCATCGGCATGGGATCCAGCAAAGACCAGCAGGAATTGCGGTCAGTCTGAGATTTTTTGAATTCCTGATAAAACGATTGCAGAATATTTTTGAGCATATTGCCATGATAGGCAGGCACATGAAAATCCAGCCACAATTCTTCAAGCCAGAGACGGCTTTGATAGGCGTCGAAAGATTGAGCGGCGTAAAAACTTGTATTTAAGGCCCCGCAGGAGGAGCCCGTAAAAATCTGAAAAGGGCTGAGATTTTCCTCACGGCAGAAATGCTGGTGAATGTATTTGAGAACACCCACCTGATAGGCGCCGTGGGCTCCACCCCCCGTACACGCTAGAGCAAAAACTTGTGCATTTTTCATCTTTGAATTAAAGTATACCCCCAAAATCGGGTTGGAATTTATAATTTAAGCACTCAATTTATAGCACAATTTTCTCAGTTTGACCCCCCAAATTGACTTTAATCTCTAAGAATGCGACTCTTTAATAAAGACTTTGAAAAAGTATGAACTTGTAAAGAATTGCTATAAATTCGATGAAAAACAAAACCAAACTCAAGAACGATTTTCCGCGAATCATGACCATTCGGGAAGTGAGCGAATACCTCAAAATTCCCGTGTCCACTCTCTATTCCTTGAGTAAAAAAGGAATTATTCGCGGCGTAAAATTGGGCAAGTGCTGGCGGTATTTGGAAACCGATATTCTGGCGCTTTGGCAGTTGAAGGAGGCGGCATGAGAAAGCCCAGAGTCACCGCCGTTCTGACGGCTGTCATTTTTCTCCTCACCAATACCGGCTGGGCCAATCCGGTTACGGAGTCTTTGCCCGCTGCTGTCCCGATCAAATTTAAAACGGAAGATTTCCGTATTCCCGAAAACCTGGGAACGGTTCAGGAGCTTTATCATCCCGAGGCCCAGAATTC